>NZ_JBNGCU010000101.1:0-5575 GCF_049974945.1 Methanocrinis sp.
GGGTCAAGGTCAGCTTCACGCCTCACGTCGTCCCCGCCATCAGGGGAATTCTGACGACGGCTCACGTTCTGGTCAAGGATGAATTTGTGGGCAGCATACCAGACAAGGCCGAGATCTCGAAGATCTACGGGGTGTTTTACAAGGACGCCCCCTTCGTCCGGCAGGTCCCCGGATCTCCCTCCCTCGGCGGCGTCAGAGGATCGAACTTCTGCGATATAGGCTTCGAGGTGGACGGCTCCGGCGACCGGATCGTCGTCCTCTCGACGATAGACAACCTGGTGAAGGGAGCCTCAGGCCAGGCGATCCAGAACATGAACCTGATGATGGGGCTCGGCGAGACCGAAGGGCTGTGGCTTCCGGGCGGCGCGCCCTGATGGGCGGAGAAGGCCGCAGGTCTTACTGAAAGGGTAAATAAAAAGAGATCCGAGGGGTTAGAGCATGTTGGTCAGGGACGTGATGAACCCGGCGCCGGTCGCCTGCCAGGCGACGGACGCCGTCAGCGACGCGGTGAAGCTTCTGAAGAGGAACGATATCAGCGGGATGCCGGTTCTGGAGGGCGAAAAGCTCGTGGGGGTGGTTTCAGAGTCGGACCTTCTCAAGCTCCTCTCCGCCGAGGAGGAGGGGGGGCTCTGGCTCCCAAGCCCTCTCGAGATCTTGGAGGTTCCGATCCGGGACCTGATCCGATGGGAAAAACTTCAGGCTGGGGCCGAGGAGGCGGGGATGACCAAAATCTCTGACGTGATGACGGAGAACGTATTCACCGTCGGCCCAGACGATATGATCGAGGAGGCGGCGGCGATCATGGTCCGCCAGAGGATCAACAGGCTCCCGGTCCTGGAGGACGACAAACTTGTGGGGATCATCACCCGAGGAGACATCATCGCCGGTCTGGGGATGGAGGCGTCGGAAGTTGAAGAGGATTGAGGGCGGGATCTGTGCCATCGATGGGGTCAGGGCCTCGGGGGTGAAGCGGGGCAAGTACGGCGTCGCCCTGATCGCGGCCGGCGGCGCGGCGGCGGGTGTCTTCACCACGAACAGGATCAGGGCCGCACCCCTGGACCTGACCGCCGAGAGCCTGATCGCCTCCGAAGGGCGGCTTGAAGGGGTGATCGCAAACAGCGGCTGCGCCAACGCCTACACCGGCCCGCGAGGGGTCGAGGACGCCCGCTGGATGGCAGACCTCTTCGCAAAATCCCTGGGAGTCGGGCCTGAGAAGATCGGGGTCGCCTCGACCGGGGTCATCGGAAGGTACCTGGACCGCGATCTCTTGGCCGAGCTATTCAGGGAGGCGAAGGCGCGGCTCCGATCAGACCTCGAGGCGAGCCGGGAGGCGGCGAGGGCGATCATGACCACCGACACCGTGGTCAAGGAGATCGCAGTCGAGCACGTCGGTTTTCGGGTGGCGGGGATCACCAAGGGGGCGGGCATGATCGAGCCGAATATGGCTACCATGCTCTCCTTCCTCTACACCGACGCCAGGATTTCGCCAAAGCAGCTCCGGGAATGCCTCACCGAGGCGGCAGACGAGAGCTTCGGCATGCTCGTCGTCGACGGAGACACCAGCACCAACGACATGGTCCTGGTGACAGCCACGGGCAAGGTCGAGGCGAACCTCGCAGATTTCAAGGAGGCGCTGACCTACGTCTGCACGGAGCTGGCCAAAATGATGGCAAAAGACGGCGAGGGGGCCACGAAGCTGGTGGAGATGGAGGTCACCGGGGCCCGAAATCGAGAGGACGCCCGCCTGGCAGCCAAGGCGATCGTGAGGAGCAGCCTGGTCAAGACCGCCATCTTCGGGAACGACCCCAACTGGGGGAGGATCGTGGCAGCGGCGGGCAGGTCCGGGGCGGACCTGGACCCCGAGAGGATCACCCTCTCCATCTCCGCCGCCGGCCGGAAGAAAGAGGTCTTCCTGGTCAGAGACGGCGAGATCGTCGACGGCGTCCTGGCCGAGGCCGAGGAGGCGATGAAGTCTGAGGAGCTTCTGATCAAGCTCGACCTGGGCCTCGGCAACGGTTCCGCCCGGGCCTTCGGCTGCGACCTCTCCTACGACTACGTCAGGATCAACGCGGATTACACCACCTGAGGGGGCGAGAAAGATGCTATTGAGAGGAGAGAGGCTGGGCGAGATCTCCGGGGAGGTTCTGGAGTTCATATCCTCCCGGGAGGCCGACCGTTGGATCTTCGAGGCTGACCTCCTGGTGGACAGGGCCCACCTGGTGATGCTGAAGGAGAGGGGGCTCATCTCTCCTGAGGAGTTTTCCGAGATCGTGGCCGGCCTCGACGGGATCGAGGAGGAGAGCCTGGGCGAGGGGGAGGACGTCCACGAGGCGATCGAGGCGGAGCTGATTGCGAGAATAGGGGCGGTCGGAGGCAGGATGCACACCGGAAGGTCTAGAAACGACGAGGTGGCCACCTGCATTCGGATCGTCCTCCGGGGCGAGCTCCTCAGCCTCATGGCCGAGGTGAACGGCCTCGCCAGGGCCCTGGCGGAGAGGGCCGACGAGAACGTTGAATCGATAATCCCGGGGTTCACCCACCTCCAGCACGCCCAGCCCACCACCCTCGCCCATCACCTCCTGGCCCACGCCGACGCCCTCCTCCGGGACTTCGAGCGGCTCCGGGACACCTACTCGCGGGTCAATCGGTCGCCCCTGGGGGCTGCGGCCTTCGCCTCCACCGGCTTTGATATCGATAGAAACCGGACCGCCGAGCTCCTCGGCTTCGAGGGCCTGGTCGAGAACAGCATGGACGCCGTCTCCACCAGGGACTTTCTTCTGGAGGCTTTATCCAATTCGGCCATCCTGATGGCGAACTTGAGCAGGCTTGCCGAGGAGCTGATCCTGTGGTCCACATCGGAGTTCGGCTACATGGAGCTGGACGACCTCTTCACCTCCACCTCCTCCATCATGCCCCAGAAGAAGAACCCGGACACCGCAGAGCTGGTCCGGGGGAAGACCGGCTCAGTATTCGGCTCTCTGATCGCCGCCTTCACCATCTGCAAGGCGCTGCCCATGAGCTACAACCGCGACCTGCAGGAGGCGACCCCGAACCTCTGGCGCGGCCTCTCCACCACAAGAGTCGCCGTGCGGATCATGGCCGGATCGGTCGGGTCGGCGAAGTTCAAGACAGACCGGCTGGAGGCAGCCTCCGGAGCGGGCTTCTCCACGGCGACGGAGCTGGCGGACTCTCTGGTCAGAAAGACGAAGATCCCCTTCCGGACCGCTCACCAGATTGTGGGCGCTCTCGCGGCCGAGGGCGGAACGCCGACAATCCGGGACCTGGACGAGGCGGCGGAGAGGATCGCCGGACTCAGACCCAGCGAGAGGGGCTTTGGCGAGAAAGAGCTGATGGCCGCCCTCGATCCAAGAGAGAACGTGGCCGCCAGGTCGGGGACCGGAGGTCCAGCCCCGGCGGAGACTATGAGGATGGCCGCCGACCGGCTGGAGAGGATCAAGGAGAACGAGAGGCTGGTCGGAGAGATGAGGGAAAAGGTCGATTCTGCCCTGGCGGCCCTGCGGGAGATGAGGTGAGATCCTGCCGGGGGAGGCCCCGACGCCGGCTGAGGCGGTGAACGCCAGGGCCTCGGGCGGCGCGGCCCTGGAGGCGGGCCGGGCCCTGCAAACCGAAAAAGTTGAGCCGAAGGCGAAGCCTGCGAGCTGGAAGAGGCGGCTCGGGTTCGGCCTGGTCGCCCTATCCTGTCTCCTCTACGGCTCCCTCCTCCTCGTCCCGACGACCTCCTTGTCCACGGAGGGGAAGGTCGCCCTCTCCTCCCTTCTGGTCATCTCCGGCGAGGCATCCTTCTGGATCGGCGGCCTCATCCTGGGCCGGGAGGCTATCAGACGATGGAGGGGTGCCCTCCATCCGCGCCGGTGGCGCCGGCGGGGGGATGAGGGCGGCCGATATAATCGGGGCGAAATTTTTTGACTTGTTCAAAGCACTTGTCGACCACCGGCTAAAGAGTTATGAAGGATTAGATATTTGAGGGATCATCTGCCCGCTCGCCTTCGATCTCTCGGGCAGTTGAGGAGAATGGTCGACCCCATTCTCCTCCAGCTCTCTAATGCGCCAGATAAGCCGCTCCAGTTCGGCAAACCGCCGGTCGAACTCTGCATACAGTACAGCCAGCTCCTCCGCCTGGGAGGTCATGGTCCCGTCTCCTCCAATAAGGCTCGGCGGTCCTCGGCCTTCGAGATCGCAGCCTTCCCCTCGGCCTGAACGCGGTGAAGTTCTTGGCCGGAAATATTCATGCCTGCCCCCACCAATTAGAGACAGGATCCACGGTGGCCGCTGCCGGATCTTTCGCCAACGCCGCCTCTGCACAAGCCGCGTAATATAGGTTCCCGTGATCGGTTACGTAAATGTCACCGATTTTAATTGGTTTGTAACAAATACCACAACGATAGCCTTCGCAGTCCATCTGATACCTTCGGCTCATCTCCTCCTCCTCTTCTTACGTCTCTTCTCCTCGTCGGCCAACAGCGCCATGGACTGGCCCCTTGACACGTTGCAGATGGCTTCTAAGACCTCATCAGATATCTGTGAATTTCTTTTGGCCATCCCGGCTTGATACTCCCTCGATACTTCTCTCATCTCCTCACCTCAAGATAGCGGTTTTATCCATTCATCTCTTTCGCGGTTTTAAGGTGACAGTCTCTACCTTTCCCCAGGTTGGGTGATCCCACGACAACAGATCCTGAACTGTCATCTTGTGCTCTTTTGCGATCTCTTCTGGGGACTTGTCCGACATCCCCCGGTACTGGTTTCCGATAAATACAAATCTCTTCATATTATCCTCCTCGAACTTGGTGGATCTCTCAGAACCGCCGATATTCAGCAGAACTTCGGCTCACGTCTGCTAGAGTGGTTCTACAGCCCTCAGAAAAGGTAATCCATCCCGCAGGCCATACATTGATCTCACCCTATTCCATTTGTCCAGCCGAACTGCTCGCCCTCATCGCTTCCGCAATAGGGGCAAACTGGCCCTCCGTTTTTATCTTCGCCACCACAGGGCAGTGGTCTGAGATCGCCTTTGCGATCTTCTGCCGTCCTCTAAAGGCGCTGAAGATGCGGTCGAAGCTGAGATTCATGGTATCAATTGACGATCTGCCCTCTGTGCAATTCGGCAAAACTTCCCATGCAACTCAGCAAAATAATGCGGCCGATGCATCCGGCAACCAAGCTGCGGGGTCGAGCAGCCCGCCGCAGAGATCTGCCAGAGATGATCGGCCAAGACGCGAGGTCCCATTCTCGCGATCCGCATAGGGATGGATTTATACCCACCTCTGGAAGAAGGGTTATAAGCTCCGCTATTTTGGCTTCTCTTTTCATTTTCGCCTCTTGAACATCGAACGCGTGAACTTTTCACAGGTTGCCCATGATGCTCGTTCTGCAATCTGTTGATGGCTTTCAGCTCTGTAAACTGCCTTGCTTTGGGTTATTCTACTCATAACATCACCCCATTTAGTGAGCTTACTTCGGATAAGTTCATGAATTTATAAATTTTATCTCTATAGAATGGATAGACCTGACCGATCTAGATAGACCTGACCGATCTAGATAGACCTGACCGATC
>NZ_JBNGCU010000102.1:0-5481 GCF_049974945.1 Methanocrinis sp.
TATGTTCCAGGTGCGGTCTTAAAGTTCCAAAATCGCTATCGGATCGGGTCCATGAATGTCCTCAATGCGGGCTGGTCATGGACCGTGACGAGAACGCGGCGATAAACATTCTGAGACTGGGGCTACAGTCTCTGCCAAAAGCTAGAAGCCTCGCCCTTCTGGGCGGGGAGTAGTCACGCGCTTCTTCTGCCGGATCTGTGGTGAGGCCTCTCAAAGCCGAAGCGCGTACCTCACCTCGGTGACGGTCCTCCCCCAGATCTCGGAGGTATTCTCCTCCGTCTCCTCAAAGCCCAGGGATTCATAGAGGCTCGTCGCGGCCAAAAGCCCCCGGACCGTCCAGAGGAAGATCGCTTTGTACCCGGCGGATCGGGAGAAGGCCAGCGCCTCCTCGACGAGCCTCCTCCCCAGGCCGAGCCCCCTCACCTCCGGGGCCAGAAGGAGCCACCGGAGCTGAGCCTCGGCGTCGGATACCCTCACTATGGCAGCAGACCCGACGATCCGTGCTGCCCTCCTCCTACCAACTTCGCCAGCCACCATCTCTACGATCCAGATCCTGTCCCTATCCGATCGAGACTTGACGAACTCGGCTATGGGCCCCGCAACATAGGCGTCAAAGGAGGTGTCCCACCCCTGCTCTTCGGCATAGACGACGCCGTGGAGGTGGACCACCATCCCGATGTCGCCGGGGCAAAGGTCGGTTCGGATCGAGATCGAAGGGCTCAGTTCCTTTGGATGTCTATCCTTCATGCTCCGAGCCGCATTAGAATCTCAACATATTTCAAAATTGCCTCCCGCCTCCTTTTTCCGACGACCTTCTCTCGTTCGTAGATGAGCTTTCAGCCTGGTCAGACAAAGGTCTTAAGATGTTTCAGGGTAGAAAGGTCCGGAGGATGAACGAGATCTCCGAATCGGGGCCAGAACCAGGGATTTCTCCTGCCGAAGGCGGCGGAGAGGTGCCGAGGTGGTGGGAGTCGTCCGAGGAGCACAGGTTCGCCCTGGAGGTACTCCAGCTCAGGATCAGGAGAGATATCTTGAAGTTCATCGGCGAGAGGGTCCGATCGGCGGAGGAGGTCGCCGAGGAGTTCGGCATCCCTGAGAGACAGGCGGCCTTCCACCTGGCGATGCTGGAGAAGGGTCTGGTGATCGAGCCCGTCACTGGAGGCTACAGGTCCACGCCCACGGGCCAGCTCTACCTGGAGAGGGTCGAAGGCCCATCGTCAGGATGACCTCAGCCTTTCAGAACTCTCATCCATCCTGTCCCGTTGCAGGCGGGGCAACCCCTGATACAGAGCCTTCCTGCCCCGTTGCAGAGGGCGCACCTTTTCGCAGGGAAGGCCACCATCACCTCTCCTTTGCCGCCGCAAGCAGGGCAGCGCCGTCCATCAGATTCGCCTCTGCCCTTGCAGAAGGCGCAGATCTCGGGGGCAGAATTAGTCGGTGAAGCGGACATCTTTTGGTCTGTTCACGGGAATGATATATGATCCCCCACCTTCCAAGTCAGAGCCCGACTTATGTAGCAATTAAACCGAAAAGCTTATTACTAAATATGAGTCTAGTATGTGATGCCGCACTAGGCGGCGAGATCCTGACCTCCACTGCAGCACGAAGTCCGTGCCACAGCTGTGCCCATTTCGACAGAACTGGGTCCGGGCGTTGAGCGGCGTTCGGGCCCGCTCTCCCGCCATCAACGGTTTTTTTTATTCGTCCGGCGTCAGCCGTCTGCCGTATCTCATCGCGAGAAATATCCTCTGGACCGCGGTCAGGTTCGAGAGGACCGCGGCGAGGACGATGGCGCCCAAAAGCCAGTCGTCACCGAATAGGAGGGCGCCGATCATCCCGGCGTAGATGAGGATCAGCCTCTCGGCCCTCTCCAGGAGCCCTCCCATCTCTTTGGCCAATACCTTCTGGTCCTCGACCAGGCCCCGGTGGTCGGCGTAGGCCCGTACGAAGGAGGTCATCACGGCCCCGAAGATGAGGATCGCAATCCAGGCGCCGATGGGGATGAAGAAGCTCGTCTCGGGGCCGAGGTAAAAGAGGAGGCCCAGGATGAGGAGGACCTCTACGTACCTGTCGAGGACCCCGTCGAGGAAGGCCCCCGCCGCGGAGGCTCTCCCGGTCGCCCTGGCCACCGCCCCGTCCACCATGTCCAGGAACCCTGAGAGCAGAAATAAGAGAAAGCCGAGGAGGAGCCTGTTGCCCACCAGGGCGAGAAACCCTCCCAAGGCGACCGCCAGGGCGAGGGCGGTCCAGGCGTTGGGAGAGAGGCCGAGGCGGCCGAGGCCCGCCAGGGATCGGTCCACCTTCTTTCCGTCCACCAGACGGGACTTTAGCATCCTGGCCGGAGACGAAAAGAAGGTATTAAACCCTTTTGTCCTGTTATGTTATGAGGTCCGCCAGGAACCGTTCGATCCTGTCGACCGCCTCCAGGATCTCCTCTCTCGAGGTGGCGTACGAGCAGCGAATGAACCCCTCGCCGCTCTCGCCGAAGGCGTTTCCGGGGACCGCGGCCACCTTCTGCTCTTTTAAGAGCTGCTCTGCAAACTCCTCGGAGGAGAGGCCCGTACCCTCGATGGAGGGGAAGGCGTAGAAGGCCCCCTTCGGCTCAAAGCAGGGAAGGCCCAGCCTCTCCAGCTCCGAGACGAAGAGCCTCCTTCTCCGATCGTACTCCCGCTTCATCGCCTTCACCTCCGCCTCGCCCCGGCGGAGAGCCTCCACCGCCGCCACCTGGGCCATGGTGGGGGCGCAGAGCATGGTGTACTGGTGAACCTTGGTCATCGCCCCCACGATCGAGGGGTCGCCGAGGGCGTAGCCCACCCTCCAGCCGGTCATGGCGCAGCACTTGGACAATCCGTTCAGGAGGACGGTCCTCCCTCTCATCCCCTCCAGCTGGGCGAAGCTGGCGTGTCTTCCGTCGTAGGTGAGCTTGTCGTAGACCTCGTCGGAGACGACCAGAAGGTCGTTCTCGACCACCAGATCTGCGATCTCCTCCAGGTCCTCCCGGGTCATGACCGCTCCGGTGGGGTTGTTCGGGTAGCTCAAGACCAGGGCCTTAGTCCTCTCGTTGATGGCATCTTTGAAGTCCTCGGGCCGGAGCTTGAACTCCTCGGAGAGCCTCGTCGCCACCGGCCTTGGGACGCCACCGGCGAGGAGGACGTCGGGGACGTAGGCGACGTAGCAGGGCTGGGGCACGATCACCTCGTCTCCTGGGTTTAGAGTCGCCCGAAAGGCCAGGTCGACGGCCTCGGAGACGCCGGTGGTGATCAGGATCTCCTCATCGGGATCGTAGTCGAGGCCCAGGTCCTCCGCCGCAGACTCCGCCAGAATCTCCCTCAGCTCGGGAAGGCCCTTGTTCGAGGTGTAGGAGGTGTGGCCCCCCTCCAGGGAGTAGATGCACGCCTCCCTGATATGCCAGGGGGTCGCAAAGTCTGGCTCCCCCACCCCGAGGCTGATCACACCCTCCATCCCCACCACGATGTCGAAGAACTTCCTGATCCCCGAAGGGGGCATCTCCTTGACCGTAGTCGAGAGGTGGGTCTCGGGGCGCCAGATGGCAGGCTTCTCCATGGCGAGCTTTTTGCTGCTCGACCCGATCTCGCTTCTATTCATGCAGTGACCACCAGTCTCTTCGGCTGGGCCCTGTCGTAGAGGATGACCCCGTGCTCCTTGTAGCTTTTGAGGACGAAATGGGTGCAGGTAGACTCGACCCCCTCGAGGGTCGAGATCTTCTCGGTGACGAAGAAGGCGACGTCCTTCATCGACCTTCCCCGGACGGTGAAGGATATGTCGTGGTCGCCGGATATCAGCCTCACAGACTGGACCTCTGAGAACCGGGCTATCCTCTCGGCGATGGCGTCGTAGCCCTTGTCCCTCGAGAGGGAGACCTTCAGCTCGACTATGGCGTAGACGTAACCGTCATCGATCTTCTCCCAGTTGATCATGGTCATGTACTTCCTTATGACCCCCGCCTCCTCCAGGCTCCTGATCTCTGCTGCGACCTCCTCCTCTGAGCGCCCCAGCAGGGTGGCGATCTCCTCCGGGGTGGCCCTGGCGTTCTCCTCCAGCACCTCTAAGATATCCTTGGCGAAGTCCATCATAGATCATCCCCTTCCGATCTGTTAGGGATTATAGTTTTCCTTCCTCACCACCACTCTTCTATCATCATCTCGAAGAATGACCCGTTCATCGTGGCGTTGAAGTCGAGGGGCACAGGGTCTGCAGTGCCGGTGAGGTTCTCGAAATCGCGAAAGATGCTCTCGTTTCTCATCAGATGGTAGAAGGGTGGGCTCGCTGTGGCTGGGTATCGGCTCTGGTTGAATATCCCCTCCTCCGCCGATCGATTCACAAACCCCATCTCCTCTCCGGCGAGGAGGAGCTGCAGCTCATCTACGCCGCCGGTGAGGTTTGCGGCCAGAGGGTCGACGGCGGCCGACGCCGTAGCCGCGGCCAAGAAGAGCAAAGAGAAGATGGCGAGACCCAATTTCTGCCCCCGGAATGTATGAACTTTTGGATTTAAGCCCCGGGCGTGATTCGAACACGCGACCTAGTGATTACAAGTCACTCGCTCTAGCCAGCTGAGCCACCGAGGCCCGTCTCCTCCTCCGCCTTAAACATTTAAAGACTTTGCTCCGCCCGGACCTGGTCCAGGAGCCTGCAGCTTGCGCAGATACCGTCGCTGGACGGCTCTCCGCATCGGGTGCAAAAAACTACCTCGTAAGAGCCCGGGGGCTGGAGGGCGAGGATTTTGTCAAAACCCCTCATGATCGAGTACTTGGTTCCCGGGTGCTCCGCCTCGATCTCGTTCAGGAGGTCCTTCACCTCCTGTCTCATGGCCCTGGATATATAGGGGCAGGCCGAGGTATCGATGGGAATTCCGTGGGTTATGGCGTAGATGCCCATCTCCTTCTCCGGAACGCGGGAGAGCGGCTTGATCCTGGGGACCATCCCCTGGAGAGCCCTCTTCGGCCTGAGCCGATAGAGCCGGTCGACGTCCCCTTTCAGGTAGTTGAGCATCACCGTCTGGGCCTCGTCGTCGAGGTTGTGGCCCGTGGCGACGGCGTCAGCGCCGAGGTTCCGGGCCGTCCTGTTGAGGAGGCCCTTGCGGAGGACGCCGCAGAAGCTGCAGGGGCCCTGGGGGTGGCCCTGGGAGGCCATGAGGTCTGTGGTGACGCCGAAGTTCTCGCCGAGCCTCTCGACGACGTGCTCGACTCCGAGATCTTTGGCGATCGCGGCCGCAGCCGCCAGAGTCTTCGGCCTGTACCCCTCGATCCCCTCGTCGATGGATATGGCCAGAAGCTCCACGTCCTCCCGGCTGGAGAAGAGGGTGTGAAGGATCGATAGGAGGGCGGTGCTGTCCTTGCCGCCGGAGACGGCTACAGCTATCCTGCAGGGTTTGCCGAAGATCCTGTATCTTCTGAGGACCTCCTTCACCTTCCGGTGAACGTCCTCCTCGAAGTGGCGGGCACAGAGGTGCTTTCCCGAGTA
>NZ_JBNGCU010000103.1:0-1517 GCF_049974945.1 Methanocrinis sp.
CCCACCTGGCCGTCGGTGAGCCGGACCTTGATCCCGTGGGGATGGAAGGAGGAGTTGGTGAGGATCTCCTTCACCACCCCTTCCGTCCTCTTTCCCGTCCTCTGATCGCGCTTGAGGACGATCTCCACCTTCAGACCCGGCTTTATGTCCTTTCTATTCTTGCCGTCCATGCTCCTCCGACTTCATTCCGGGCCGAGGTCGAAAGCTCCGCCCGCGCCACCTCCCCCAGCGCCCGCCCTTCGTCTCCTCTCACTCGCCCTCTTCCTCGATCTCCAGGAGGAGGAGCTCGAAGACCAGGGTCTTTCCGGCCAGGGGGTGGTTCGCGTCGAATACGACGGCGTCGTCGCCCACTTCAGCCACCGTGAGCTGGAGCCTCTGTTTGTCCTTGGAGAACTCGACCCTCTGGCCGACGACCGGGTCCAGGTCCGGGGGGAGCTCTTTCTTGTCGATCTCGATCAGAAGCTCTTCATTTCGGGGGCCGTACCCCTTCTCCGGGGGGATGGTGATCGTCTTCGTCTCCCCCGGCTTCATCCCCAAAACCGCCTCCTCGAAGCCGGGGATGACCGTACCCTTCCCTACGGTGAACTTCAGCGCCCCGTGGGTCTCGGAGGAGTCGAAGACCGTCCCGTCCTCATAGCTCCCCTTGTAGTGGAGGCTGACCGAATCGCCCTCTTTTACCTTTTTCATGTACAGTCGCTCCGTATCTCCTATCTTATCAGTACCCAAGTCCTTCTTGATCTAAAAAGACCACCATCGCGAAGAGTATTTCGAATTTCGAACTTCGAATTTAGACTTAGAGCTTTGGGGTGGGGTGAGGTCTGGTGCGAGAGGGAGTGGAGGGCGGAGCCCGAGATCTCGCCCTACGCCGACGCCGACTCGGACCCGGGCTCGACGATCTCCACCAGCTCAATATCGAAGACCAGGTCCATCCCCGCCAGGGGGTGGTTTGCGTCGAGGACCACCGACTCCTCAGTCACCTCGGTCACCACAACCTGGAGCATCTGGTCCTGGGACTGACCGATCTGGAGGACCTGTCCCACCTCCGGCTCGATCTCCGGCGGCATGTTGGACCGGGCGACCTCCATAACCATATCCTCGCGACGGGGGCCGTAGGCCTCTTCGGCGGGGACCTTGACCGTCTTCGTCTCGCCGGGGATCATCCCCATCGCCGCCTCCTCGAATCCGGGGATCACCATCCTCTTTCCCAGGGTGAACTCCAGCGGCTCTCTATCCGCTGAGCTGTCGAAGACCGTACCGTCCTCTAACTTTCCCGTATAATGAACTTTTACAATATCGTCGGCTTTTGCTCTTTCCATCTTGAAATCTCCTGATGTTTGGGGCTTTGAAATCCGCAAGATATGTAATTGACGGTTTATCCTGAAGATCGAGGCGAGATCTCTTATCAGAAGGGTGGAAAACCCCTTCATCTCCCCCTTACGGGGCAGATCTTCTGAACCGCCCTTCATAAAAGGAGATGATGGGGTTGGAATGATGCAAGAGCGGGAGGAGATGAGAGA
>NZ_JBNGCU010000103.1:1617-5391 GCF_049974945.1 Methanocrinis sp.
AGAGCGGGAGGAGATGAGAGATAAAGGTGGAGAGGGAAGATGGACGAAGAACGGGAGGAAGGGAAAAGGTCGAGAAAGGGGGAGATGGCCTTCAGGCGGCGTCGTCGGCGTAATAGTAGTACTCGCCCGACTGCCTCTGGGCTCGGTCAAGCCTCGACCCCGGCTTGTTCACCCTCGGCCGCTGGGTGTCCTCGTCCCTCCTGAAGGTGATCCCGATGCTCGCGAGGAACCGGTTCATCCCCTCCCTCATCTTGACCGGCGGATGGGCGACGCCCCTCTCCCCCGCCTCCCCCTCGAAGACCATCAGCTTCTCGCTGAGAAGGTCGATCAGGTATATGTCGTGGTCCACCACCAGGACCGACCGCTCGGTGCTCTCGGCAAACCTTCGCATCACCTTCGCGGCCATCATCCTCTGCTCGACGTCCAGGTGGGCAGACGGCTCATCCAGGAGGTACAGATCGGCGTCCCGGCTGAGACATCCCACGACCGCCACCCTCTGAAGCTCGCCGCCCGATAGCTCATCCATCGTCTGGTCCAGAAGCTTCTCCAGGCCCATCGGCTTTACGAACTCCGACTGGTAGTAGCTGGAGTCGAACTCCGGCGTGATCTTGCGGAGAAATCCCTGGACAGAGAGGTCGCTCTCAGCCTTCAGGTACTGGGGCTTGTAGGAGACCTTCAGCTTCAGGTCGAGGTTTCCGGTCGTCGGCTCCTCCACCCCCGCCAGGATCTTGATGTAGGTGCTCTTTCCGATCCCGTTCGGCCCCAGAATTCCGACCACCTCACCCCTCCTGATCTCGCCCCGCTCCGCCTCCAGAACGAACTGAGAGTACTCCTTGGTGAAGTTCTCGTACTCTACGAGGAGCGGAACGTCCTTCTCCACCCTCGGTGCGTGGACCTCGAAGACTATCGACTCCGACCGGACCCTGATATTCTCCTCGGAGAAGTAGCCCTTTATGTACTGATTGATCCCCACCCTCACCCCCTTCGGCCGGGTTATGACGCCGTAGACCCCCGGAGTCCCGTAGACCAGATGGACGTTCTCGGCCAGAAGGTCGAGGAGAGCGAGGTCGTGCTCCACCACCATCACAGACCTGGTCTCGGAGAGCTCCCTGATCGCCGAGGCTGCGTTGATCCTCTGGTAGATGTCCAGGTAAGGGCTGATCTCGTCGAAGAAGTAGACGTCAGCGTCTCTTGCGGCACAGGCGACTATCGCTACCCTCTGTAGCTCTCCTCCGCTGAGGCTCGATATCTCCCGCTCCATCAGAGGCGAGAGGTTCATCTTCTCTGCGAGGTCCGAGAGAACACCGCGCTCGTCGGTCTTCTCAAGAAGACCGTTCACCGACCCAGAGTAGCTCTTCGGTATCCGGTCGACGTACTGGGGCTTATAGGCGGTCTTCACCCCTTTCTCGACCACCCTTCTCAGGTAGTCGCCGAGGGCAGAGCCTGAGTAGCTCTCGATCACCTCGTCCCAGGAGGCCCCCCTCCCCAGGTTCGGGGCCATGAGGCCCGAGAGGATGGCCACGGCGGTGCTCTTTCCGATCCCGTTCGGCCCCAGAAGGCCCGTCACCCTCCCCTCGGTGGGGACGGGCAGGCCGTATAGAGCGAAGCCGTTTTTGCCGTAGCGGTGGGTGGGGTTCTCCAGCTCGTCGGGGAGGTTTATAATCGCTATCGCCCCGAAGGGGCACTTACGGACGCAGATCCCGCAGCCTACGCAGAGGTTCTCGGTGATCTGCGGCTTTCCGTCGACGAAGGTGATCGTCTCATCGCCGGTCCTCACCGGCGGGCAGAAGTACTCACACTCGCGGGCGCACTTCTTGGGCTGACACCGATCCCGGTTGATTACAGCGATCCTCATCAGTCCCACCCGATTCAGTTGAGGAGGAGGGTCCAGGATACGAGCCACAGGTCGACGGCTATGAACTCGACGTAGAACCAGTCCTTGGTCTTGAACTCATCGACGTTGATCTTCAGATAGGGGTAGGTGAACTTCTGGACGTAGAAGGTGATGGCGATGACGAGGGTAATGACGAAGTACCAGGGGTAGGCCATCCCCGCCGACCCCTCCGCTGGGATGCCGGTCCCGAAGAGCGAGAGGCTCGCAAATCCGAAGATGGCGCCCAGCACCGCGGGGTAAAGGGTCATGACTATGCCGTCGGCTCTCGCCTTCTTCCTCTCTTTTGCGTCCTTCTTCGGAAGGTTGTTGTTCTTCTTCTCATCTTTCGCCTTCAACTCATCTGTGGCCGCAGCTGCTCCTTTTTGAGCGCTCTTCGACTTCTTCCTCTTCTTGGCCATGGGATCCTCCCTGCCCTGGGTGGCATCATATCATAATAGCGTTTTGGTCTGGGCGGCCGCACTCTTTTCGCCACCCTGCCCCGGATCAAGGCAAAGTCCAAGTAGTATTGAGGCCAAAAGTTCCGGGATGGATGCGCTCATCGTCGCAGACTCGTCGGCGTTCATATACGGGAAGGCTCTGGAGGGAGAGGTCGTCACTGTGCCCGGCGTCGAGGCCGAGCTGAAGGACATCCGATCCCGGATGCGGCTTCAGATCTCCGGGGCGAGGATCGAGGCGCCTTCGTCAGAGGCGCTGGAGAGGGCGAAGGCCGCCGCCCGGAAGACGGGGGACGCCGCCGTCCTCTCCGAGGTCGACCTGGAGCTTCTGGCCAAAGCCCTGGAGCTCTCAGCGAAGCTCGCCACCGACGATTACGCCCTTCAGAACGCGGCCCTAAACCTGGGCCTGGAGGTGGAGCCGGTGGCCCTGCCCCGGATCCGAAAGATCGTGTTGCGGACCCAGAGGTGCATCGGCTGCGGCAGGCCCTTCGAGGGCGAAGAGTGTCCAGTCTGCGGCACGCCTGCAAGAGAAAGAAAGGGGGGTTACAGATGAAAAATATAGATAGTTTGATAGAAAAGGCATCCGAGCTGAAGGCGGAGGGCCTGGTGGAGGGACAGATCGCCGAGGAGCTGAACATCTCTCGTGAGACGGTCACCTGGCTTCTCACCCACGGCGAGAAGAAGGCGGGGGTCCAGGGACCCAAAGACGTCTCCGTCGACTGGAGCAGCATCGGGAAGAGCTCGATCCGGCTCCGGCAAGTCTCCCTCGCCCTCACCGATATGATCGAAGAATGCCTGGATTGCACCGACGCCGGCGTGGAGGTGGTGGTCGGGATCGCTCTCAGCGGCGTTCCCCTGGCCAGCATGGTGGCCGAGGTGCTGGGGGCTGAGCTCGCGGTTTACACCCCCACCAAGCAGAGGTGGTCCACGGAGAAGGGGGAGACGGAGTTTCGGGGAATATTCAGCACCAACTTCTCGGACGTCTGCGACGCCGAGTGCGTCGTCGTCGACGACGTCATCACCTCCGGAAGGACCCTGGAGGAGGCCGTGGAGGAGCTGAACGACCACGGCGCCTCGACCAACGCCATCGGCGTCCTCCTGGACAAGAAGGGGATCGACGAGATCGTCGGGGTTCCCGTCTGCTCCCTTCTCCAGATCATGAGGGTCAACTGAAGAATTCAGGCCCGAACTCAGGGGCCTGGAGGAGATCTTTTTAACAGATCTTTTTAGCTATTCTGCACCCTAAAAATTTATATGTACATCTGACCAATTACAATCAGGAGGATCATCATGAGTTTGAGAATCTGTCATGTCGCCCATCTTGCAGCCCTGGTGCTGCTCTTAGCCCTGGCCTCGCCAGCCTTTGCAGAAGACGCCCAGGCTCCGAGCTTCGGCGAAGTGAAGTACAAGGTCCTGGACCCGATCCAGCTCGGCAAAGAGGCGAAG
>NZ_JBNGCU010000104.1:0-5258 GCF_049974945.1 Methanocrinis sp.
ACCATCGCCGTCCCACAGGTCTCTGAGAAGGCGCATATCCCCGCCGGTCTTCCCAGCCAGGCGGCCAGGGCCACATCGAAGATCTGAACGAAGGTCTTTCCGACGTCTCTTTTAATCCATTCGTCGAAGACGGAGATCAGAAAGCGGCCGTACTTCTCAGGATCGACCGATCGATCGGTCACCTTATCGCCCTCCTGATAGCCCGTATCGTTGTCCCTCTCCACGATGGGTATGAACTGGATGAAGTCGGTCTTCACCTCATCTCGAAGAAAACGGTAAACCTCCAGAGGATGGTCCTGATTCGCGGCATGGACCGTGGTCAGGATGTTGAAGTCGACCTTGTGCTTTCGCAGAAGACGGGCGGCCTTCATCACCCGGTCGAAGGTCAGCCCGCCGGCCTTGTCCACCCGGTAGGCGTCGTGAAGCTCTCTCGGCCCGTCCAGGCTCAGCCCGATGAGGAAGTTATTCTCGCGAAAAAATTCGCACCATTCGTCGTCGAGGAGGGTGCCGTTCGTCTGCATGGTGTTCTGAAATGTCATTCCTGGGCGCCGATACTTCTCTTCGAGCTCGATCGACCGCCGAAAAAAGTCCAGGCCCATCAGGGTCGGCTCTCCCCCTTGCCAGGCGACGGTGACCGAGGGGCTCCTCTGGGCTTCGGCGTACTGGCGGATATAGCTCTCCAGAAGCTCGTCGGACATACGAAAGCTGCTCTTTGGATAGAGGCTCTTTTTGGAGAGGAAGAAGCAGTATCTGCATCCCAGATTGCAGATGGCCCCCGTGGGCTTGGCCATGAGATGAAAGCCAGCAAGTGCGCCCTTCTTGCTCATCGATTGGTCCTCTCTTTTCAGGGTTAATTAATCTTCTTATCTGTCAGAAGTTAGATATGCAACATACCTAAAGTTAATTGTATAGTTTGTCCCCATGCCAGAGCTCAGGGTGAGGGTGATGGCGATGCCAGCGAGCTGGATCTGATGCCTGCTCTCTCGGAGCTGAGGGCGGCAATCCTCGAGAAGTATGGGGAGAAGAACGCCACGGAGCTGTGGAGTATCCGATAAAAATAAAAGGATAATGGAGACGCTTTCGTCTCCATCAACTTGCTCCTGCCGAGATTGGATATGCCCGCGAGGGCGTATTCGGATATTCCATCATGCTGGCCACAAGCTCTCGATAGATCTTGGTGAACGCGCTGATGACGAAATCGTGCTCCCCAGCTATGTTATGCTCTTCGCGAGGGTCCATCTCGATGTTGTAGACGGCGGGGATCTGGCCGTAGTAGCTCTCAGGCCCCTGGAACGAGTCGTACGCCTTGGCATGGACCTTGAACTGATGCCATCGCATGGCAGCAGGAATTGTATTGGCCGCACTCTCGGTTCCGATGTACCATACCACCCATTCTCGGTTCGAGCTCTCCTGTCTTCCCAGGATGAAGTCGGACTGGTCTATGCCGTCGATGGGCCTATCGGTGGGGATCTCTCCGCCGCCAAGGAGAGCGAAGGTGGTGAAGAGGTCCAGGGTGCACATGATCTCGTCGGACGACCTATCGGCCTCGATCGTTCCAGGCCACCAGAATATGCAGGGAACCCGCACGCCCCCCTCATAGGTGGTGCCTATCCCGCCCCGGAACGGCGAGAAGCCCGAGTCGGGCCACTGGTCAAGGGTCGGTCCGTTATCGCTTGTTAAGACGACGATGGTGTTCTTCTCGATCCCCAGCTCTCGAAGGGCGTCAAGAACCATGCCGACGTGATGGTCCATCTCCATCAGCCCGTCGCCGTAGGGACCTTTGCTGGACTTCCCCGCCCATTTCGGGTTCTGAACGCTGGGGAAGTGGGTCCGGACGAAGGGGAGGTAAACGAAGAAGGGCTCGCTGGAGTTTGCCTGACTCTTGATGTAAGCGATCGCCCTCTCTGTGAACTGTTCATCAGTGAAGGCCAGGGACGATACGTTTAACGCCGCTACCTCGGTGAGGTTCTCGCCCTTCTTTGCCTCCACCAATCCCAGGGGCTCTCCCGCCTCCCAGCTGGGGTCGAAGCCGATACGCTGACTCTGAGTATAGGAATTGAGGTGGTATAATACCCCAAAGAATTCGTCGAATCCCATGTTTTGAGGCTCGCTTTCGTAGATATCCCCCAGATGCCACTTGCCGAAGATGGCCGTCTTATAACCGGCATCTGATAGCACTTTTGCGAGAGTAATCTCCTGCGGAGATATGCCGGCATTGGAGCCCGTCTCCGAGGCCAGGGCCATGCCCGTTCGAATGGGAAGCCTTCCTGTCAGCATCGCCGCCCTGGTGGGGGTGCACTGGGTCTCAGAGTAGAAGGAGGTCAGCCTCAGACCCTCTTTTGCCATCTGGTCCATCCTGGGGGTCGGGGCGCCCAACACCGCCCCGCCGCCGTAGCAGCCGGGGTCCATGTACCCCATGTTGTCGGCCATCATGATTATGATGTTCGGCCTTGGGGCTGGCGCGACGTCCTCGTGCATAGCTTGCTGGAGGCTGGAATTGTTGGACAGAACGTTTTTCCTATTCGTTACAACGTCTGCACCCATATTCTCTGGCCTATCTGCCTGATAATCACTCGTCCCTTGATCACTTGAGCCACCGGCCTTCAGATCCATCGGTATGACCGAAAGGCCGGTGTTTCCTGAATCAAGGCTGCAACATGCGATCGAGATTAAAAAAATGGTGGCGATCGCTAATTTATACAGAAGCCCAATTTTAATTCAGACTCCTCCACCATCTGAAACGTGTTTTCCCTATATAACTATTTTCACTGAGAAATTGTTATCTCCTCACCAGTGAACCGTCCCATGAAGGCATTTTGCCTTTGACAGCTTTGACCTCCGAACCTCTCGATCGGTCTGGCCCGTCTAAAAGACATTTTCATCATTGAATCATCTCACCAAAATTAAAGAATCGTCTTGCCAAAATTAAAAAGTTGATCGAAATCGTCTGAAGACGTATCAGTGTCAGTGATCCAGAAGCGGGATCCTGGGCTGGCCAGGATCCCGACAACGTCTCACGATGCCGACGACATCTCGGCAAATTCACCCTCATAGTCCTGGATCGTCTCTATCCTTCTACCTCCATCACGACCTTCTCGAGAGTCCCGTTGAACTCGAAGGGGCTCTCGTAATTCTTGCTCACCGGAGTCTGTGGGTCCTTGCCGATCTCAAGCCCCTCCTCGAAGGAGTAGCGATACGGCTGTATCATCACCTCGGCGCTGCCTCTGGCCTGGCCGTCGATGTAGAGGGTACAGACGCCCCGGTGGCTTCCCGTCAGGTCGAAGGCCATCGAGAGAGCGGAGCGACCGGCTGGGACCTCAGAGGTCGATCTTACGATGTAATGTCTTTCTCCCACGAAGTTGTAGTCGCAGACGAGATGGCCGTCCATGACGAATAGGGATAGGCCGCCGAATCGCCCGCCTATGGAGAAGAGGACCCCCTCGGCGCCCGACTCTGGAATATCCACGCTGGCGGTGATCTTGTAGGAGTGGTTCAATGTGTCGGGCAGCTCCGGCTCGACGATCTTCTCAGTTCCCGGATAGTAGGTGAATACGCCGGTTTTTGGAGCTGGCTGGAACCTGGCCTTCTGGCGGTCGTCCAGGGGGAGGACGTTGTACTTTCCGGCCTCGAAGAACCAGAGATCGATCAGCTCCTGGAGCTTTTTGGGATATAGAGAGGCCAGGTCGTGGACCTCGGAGAAGTCTTCGTCGGTATTGTAAAGCTCCCAGGTATCGTTCATGAAGTCGCCGCCGGACTCTGGAGGATGGTAAGCTGTGGCCTTCCAGCCGCGGTACCACAGGGCCCTGTTGCCGAGCATCTCATAGTACTGTATGTACTTGCCCGTATCTGCGTTTGGGTCGGTCAGCGTCTCGGCAAAGCTGACCCCTTCGATCGGTTTCTGGGAGTGGCCGTTGTAGACCTCCGGCGCCGAGAGGCCCAGGACCTCCAGGACCGTGGGGACGATGTCGACGGCATGGGTGTACTGCTCCCTTATCCCGCCCCCGTCCTCTATCAGCGCCGGGTAGTAGATGATCATGGGGTCGTGGATCCCGCCCTCGTGGGTGTTCTGCTTGTACCTTTTGAAGGGGGTGTTCCCGGCCATGGCCCATCCCGTTGCGTAGTGGTTCCAGGTCTCCGTCCCCCCGAGCTCGTCGATATGAGAGAGGATGGCCGTCACGTTCTCATTGATGCGGTTGAAGTAGAGGTAGTTGTTCGAGGTCCCGTTAAATCCGCCCTCTCGACTGGCACCGTTGTCCGATATGAGGATGATCATGGTGTCGTTCAGCTGGTCCATCTCTTCGAGGTGGTCCAGAAACCTACCTATCTGGGCATCTGTATGGGTCAAAAATCCGGCGTAGACCTCCTGTTCCTTCGCAAAGACCCTCTGCTCGTCTCCGCTCAGGTCCTCCCAGGCCGGAATATCTGGGTTTCTCTCCGGAAGCTCCGTATCCTCGGGGACTATTCCCATAGCCCTCTGTCGAGCGAGGGTCTCGTTCCTCACGACATCCCAGCCCTGATCGAACTTCCCCTCGTACATCTCTATGTACTCCTGAGGCGCGTGATGGGGTGCGTGACAGGCTCCGAAGGAGAGGTACATGAAGTAGGGATCGTCCGGCTCTGCGGCCTGCTGACTATTTATAAATCCTACGGCGTGGTCGACCAGGTCTTCGGAGATGTGGTACCCCTCCTCGGGAGTTTTTGGCGGGTCGACCCTCGTCGTGCCAATGACGAGATCGGGGTACCACTGGTTGGTCTCGGATCCGATGAACCCGTAGTATTTTTCAAAGCCCCTGCCTGTGGGCCAGTTATCGAAAGGCCCCCTCGCGTTGAAGTGCTCTGAGAGGTGCCATTTGCCTACGGCGAAGGTGTTGAAACCGTTTCCAACGAGGATCTCCGGCAATGTCGCCGCGCTCTTCGAGAGGGTCATGCTGTAGCCGGGATAGCCTGCGGGCAGGTCGATGACGGCCCCTATTCCGACGGAGTGATGATTTCTACCGGTCAGAAGACAGGCCCTGGTCGGAGAGCACATGGCCGTGGTGTGGAAGTTGTTGTAGCGAAGCCCCCCCGCCGCCAGCCGATCGATGTTCGGCGTTTCGATGGGGCCGCCGAAGCAGCCGATCTGGCCAAAGCCGACGTCGTCCAGGACGATGAAGACGACGTTTGGAGCTCCCTTTGGAGGCTGCACGACCTCCGAGGGGCAGGGCGTCGAGTCCCTGTAGGAGACTCCTATTACCGGCTCGCACCCGGAGATCGAGCTG
>NZ_JBNGCU010000105.1:0-5240 GCF_049974945.1 Methanocrinis sp.
AAGGGAGCTATCCGACGCCCTGGTGGACGACAGGATAGGCTTCGTCAACGCCCGGATCGAGGAGTACATGTATCGGTCGAGCTTCGATCCCGACTCCGAGGAGAACAGGGTGGTGGTCAACACCAGCCTCCTGGATAAGAGGGACAGCGAGAGGGCTTTCGATATGATGAAGCTGGTCTTCGATGCCGGCTTCGCGGTGAGCAGAAGGGTTCTGATCCGGGATGAGGGCGAGGAGATGGCCTCCATGGAGATCCCGCCAGGTTTTCTGGGAATCTCCACCGTCTGCAGCATCACCGTAGACGGGATGCTCCTGCGGGCCGGAATTCCCGTCAATACCACCTTTGCAGGCGTCGTCGAGGTGAAGGGTGGCGACCTATCGGAGTTCACCGATCTGATAGCTTACGCCGGCTCGTCTCTCGATCCCATGAGGGTCTTCATCTCGCGAAAGACCACCCGGGTTAGCGAGGCGGTGAGGGCCAAAGACGGCTCCGTTCTCGCCAACTTGAGGGAGATTCCGGTGGCAGCCATCGATCAGGCCCGGGATCTCCTGGATAGGGCAAAGGGGGCCGGCGTCGACGGCATGATGAAGATGAGCGAGCCCGGAGAGCCGAATATGGGCTGTCCCGTGGGCTCCGGGAAGGTGGGGATCGCCTTCTGCGGCGGGGTCAACGCCGTGGTGGCGTCCGAAGAGCTGGGAGTCGATATCAGGACGATGCCCATATCTTCTCTCGAGGACTACGGCAGGATGAAAGGGCTCCGTTGAGCCTGACCACAGAGTATAATATCTGCCGTGCCCAAGGGTCGGAGGTGGGGATCTTGATTCGCGAAGCCCGATTTTTGATGGCTTTAATGCTGCTTTATGCGGCCTTCTCTCCGGGCGTCGGCCAGAACGACCTCCCCGGAGGTTCCGACGCCGTCAGCCTCGGCTCTGGGCCGCGCCCCATCTACAGGATCGGATACAACGGCGACGGTCCCGTCGATATCGACGAGCTGATAGAGACGATGCAGAGCAGCCGGGAGGAAGGGGGCGAAGATCTGCTCCGGCCCGATGGAGCATCCGAGGCGTCATCGTCTGAACCCTCGTCTTCTCTTGAGGTGGCCTCCTCTGATCCTCCGGCTGAGACCGCCGGGGCGGAGCCTTTGCAGGACGCTCCGAAGGAGGAAGCCGTATCTGATCGATCCGAGATCGCAGCGGTCCAGATCGAAGACGAAAAGCCCCCTTACGTCAGAGTTCCCATCGTCTCCGATCCGCCCGGGGCGGAGGTCTACGTCGACGGGATCTTCTACGGGGTCACTCCTTTCATCGCGACGGTGGAGCCGGAGAGCCATCTCGTAGAGGTCTATCTCCAGGGCTACTGGAACTGGTTCAACGTCGTCGACTTCTCCGAGAGCACCAGAACGATCCCCGTCATCCTCAGCCCGAGAGAGCCCGCCCCTCCCGCGACGGACGAGACGCAAGAAGCCCAGAACGCCTCAGCGATGATGGAGGATCTGCATCCGACTCCAGAGACGTCTTCCCGGCTCCGCCCGACGTCCGACGAGGGTGATTTTGTCGAGGAGAACTATCGAAAGCTCCTCATCGTCGTGGCCTTCCTCTCTTTCCTGATAGGATCGGGAAGCATCGCCTCCTGGGCGCGATCAAGGCTCACCACCTCGGTCAAGATCAGCTTTCCTCGCGACGGAGAGGAGAGGTGGGCAGGCCTCGTCGAGGGCCAGTCCAGCAGGATCCGGGGGACGAAGAGGCAGGTATACGTTCTGGTGAGGTATGACGACGAAAACCTCCAGGTGAGAAAACAGGTGGTGCCGAACCGCGACGGCCGCTGGTATACGCGATGCGATGTCGAGGAGGGGACGGTCTACAGGATCTACGCCGTGGTGGTCGATGGCCCGCTAATAGAGGGATCATATCTGGACGAGATACCCACCCATAGGGCCATATCCGAGGTCGGGCCGGTGATCGGGAGAGAGAAGGTGCCCATGCCCGCAGATCGATGACGCTAAAGGTATGGTGGGTGACCGATCCCGGATAAGGTTTTATAAGTTGAGGGGCTGTAGTGGAGCCCTGTTCAGTTGCGAGGAGAAAATATGGACTTCAGAGTCGTTATTTCAGATCCCCAGAGCGGGAAAGCTTACCAGGTGGAGGCAAAGGACACCGCCGCCAACAAGTTCCTCGGCCGAAAGATCGGCGACGTAATCGACGGCGATGCAGTGGGCATGCCCGGCTATTCGATAGAGATCACTGGAGGAAGCGATCGTGAAGGGTTTCCGCTTCGTCGCGACCTCCCCGGGTCCAAGCGGAGGAAGATCCTGATCGCCAGCGGAACAGGGTACCACCCTTTGGAGAAGGGGCGGAGGAGGAGAAAGTCGGTCCACGGTCACGACATCTCAGCGGACGTCGGCCAGATCAACGTCAAGATCAAAGAACGCGGCGCAAAGTCGGTGGAGGAGCTATTGGGCGCGGCCCCTGCTGAATGAGCAGATCGCGACGATGGCGGCGATTCGCCTGAGACGGGGGGCCGCGGCCGGAGAGGCCCCCGAAGAGGTTCGGCGGCAACTATCGATCTGCCGGAGAAATAGCCTCGCAGCACCGCGGAATCTCTTCGGAGAGCCGGCTTTCGGAAGGAGTCGACGGTCTCGTACGGCCCCATATGAGATGACTGAGGACTTCAGCATGGCAGAAGAGGCCCAAAAACCAGAACCTCCGCCTCGATCTTGGCGAGGTGCAGATCATGGCGGAGTTCGAGACGGGGGAGGAGTTGTCTTTGCTCTCTCGGGCTGGTGCGGACCAGTCCCTCTTAGTGGCCATGCCCACCGAGGCGAACGATAGCTTCGCATCCACCCTCAGAAACATATCCAAGATCATAAAACAGAGCTTTTTCGCCCTGGTCATCTGCGCGGTGGCGGACATCTTCGCCGGCTTCACCATAGCCGAGATGTCCCCCCTTCTGGCCCTCTACCCGGGCCTTATCGTCCTGATCCCCAGCTCCATAAACCTCCGGGGCAACATCTTCGGCTCTTTTGGGGCGAGGCTCGGCACCAGCTTTCACACCGGCGAGATCTCGTCGCCCTTGGGAAAGTCCGAGGCCCTCCGCCAGCAGGTGGGCGGGGTTGCTGTTCAGACCCTCTTCATGCCTCTGGTTCTGGCCTTTGTGGTGAAAGCTTTCTCCATCGTCGCGGGCCTCCATACGATGGGCATCTACGATCTGGCTTTGATAGCCGTAATCAGCAGCCTTCTCTCGGGCCTGGTCCTTCTGGCCTTCACCCTGCTCCTGATCGACCAGAGCTTCAAGAAGGGGTGGGACCCAGACAACATATCGGTCCCCCTCATCACCGCCGCGGGCGATGTGATCACCATCCCCCTGCTCTTCGCCTCCGCCATCCTGGTATCGATGATGAGCTATCCTCTGGCCAGGGCGATGACCCTCATATTCATAATGTTCTCCATCGCGGCGCTGGTCTACAGCCTGGGATCGAGCCGCATCATTATGGTCAGGATCGTGAAACAGTCCCTGCCGGTGCTGGTCGTCTCCACGGCCCTGGCCACCGTGGCGGGGATCTTCATGGGGATGACCGAGGAGATGCTGATCGTCTTCTCCACCGTTCTGCTTCTTATACCGGTCTTCAATGCGGAGGGCGGAAACCTCGGCGGTATCCTCTCCTCCCGGCTCACCTCCGCCTATCATCTGGGGGTGGTCAGGATGGGCCGAAGGCCCGAAGGCGAGACCTGGACCAACTTCAGCTTCATCCTCCTTCTCTCCATCCTGATCTTCCCGACCCTGGGACTCCTCGCTTACATCGTATCGAAGGCCTTCGGGATGGATGCTCTGGGGTTTGGCCATATAATATTCATATGCATCGTGGCGGGGCTATTCACCTCCCTTATGGCCATCTTCGTCACCTACTACTTCACCTACTTCTTCGTCAAGATCGGGGTCGACCCCGACAATGTGACCATACCCATGATCACCAGCGTGATGGACGTTTTTGGGACGGCATCGTTGATCCTCGTCACCATGGTGGTCGTCTCGGTCTGAGTGAGTTGAAAGATCAAGAAAAGAAAGAGATCGCGAGAGGGATGGGGATTTGCGTTCTCATCGGTTCGCTACGATCTCATGCGCCCTCTCCAGGGCTTTTGGGATCTGTCCTCTCATCGTCGCCTTCATCTGGTCGGCAGGTAGCATCGCGAAGAGGGCGTCCATCAGCCGGTCGCTTCTCATCATCCTGTCGACGATCTCTCTGATCCGGACGGAGTTATCGAGCTCTCGTCCCATCTCCGTCGCGATCCGCGAGGGGTACTCTGCGAGGGCGGCCCCGCCTCCAATATGTCGGGCCGCGACCTCTCCGGCCGCCTGACCTCCCACCATCGCCAGGGGTATGCCGCCGCCGGAGGTGGCCATCACCATTCCTGCAGCATCTCCCGCCAGAAGGACGTTCTCCTTCGCGATCGCGGGCAGAATGCCGCCTGCCGGGACGAGCCCCCTCATCACTCCTGTCACCTCCCCTCTCCGGAGCTTCTCCTTCGCGATCGGGTGCTCCTTGATGAGGGTGTCGAGGAGGTCGCAGAGCCTCTTTCCCTGGAGGTAAGCGGGCCTCGCGCCGATGCCGACGTTCGCGACGTCTCCACCGAGGGGTATTATCCAGGCGTACCCTCCAGGCGCGCACCTGGTCCCGAAGTACATCTCAGCGGCCTCGGGGTCGGTATCGACGCCGGCCATCTCGTACTCGAGGCAGACGCCCATCTCCTGTCGGATTGCCATTCCTGCGCCTCGGGCGGTGGCGGAGGCGGGGCCGTCGGCCCCGATGACGACCTTCGCCTCCATCGTCCCCGAGTTCCGGCCCGAGAGCCGAAGGCCGGTCCCGTCCAGGTCTGCTCGGGTCTCTACCAGGACTTGAGCTCCGGCCCTCGCCGCTCTCCAGGCGAGGCCGCGATCAAAGCCCCTCCGATCGATCACCCTTCCAGAGACCAAAAACTCCTTCGCCTTCCCTGAGGGGGAGTAGATCCTCTGGACCCGGGTACGATGGAGGATCTGACGCTCGGGGACCTCAGCCAGAGCGTCGGGGATCGTTGCATGGGGGAGGAGGGCCTGCAGCTCTCCCTTCTCGGGGAGAAAGCCGCCGCACTGAACCGGCGTTCCCATCTCCCTCTTCCTCTCGATCAGAACGACCTCAGCTCCTCGCTTTGCCGCGGCCTCGGCGGCGACCGAGCCCGCGGGGCCGGCGCCCACCACCGCGATATCGAT
>NZ_JBNGCU010000106.1:0-2227 GCF_049974945.1 Methanocrinis sp.
GAGGCCGGATATCTCGCTTACTTCTTCTACGCCTTCGCCTCGGTCTTCATAATCGTGAACCCCGTCGAGGCGACGATGGTCTTCATATCCCTCACCCCTGGAGCCTCGGCCCGGGAGAGGGCGAGGATCTCCCTCCGGGCGGCGTCTGTCGCCTACACGGTCGCCCTCCTCTTCGCCCTATCCGGAGACGTGGTCCTCCGGTTCTTCGGAACGACCGTCGATTCCCTTCGGGTCGCGGGAGGGATCCTCCTCTTCATCATGGCCATCGAGATGCTGAAGGCGAAGCCCCGGAGGAAGGTGACGGAGGTCGAGATGGCCGACGCGAGCGACCGGGAGGACGTATCGATCTTCCCCCTGGCGACGCCGCTTTTGACGGGTCCGGGGGCGATCACCACCGTCATCGTCCTCATGGGGACGGCTTCGGGGCCCGCCGAGAAGGGGGTCATCCTCCTGGCCCTGACGGTGACATTCCTCGTCTCCTACCTGATCCTCAGGTCCTCGGAGTACGTCTCTCGAATATTGGGGGTGACGGGGATATTGGTGATGACCAGGATCATGGGCCTATTGCTCGGCGCCATCGCCGTCAACTTCGTCGCAGTCGGAGCCTGGAATATCTATGCTGGGCTCGCGGGGCTATCTTAGGATCGGGCCGACTGCGAGCCGATCGCCCTTTCGACGAGATCGATGAGGTCGATCACCTCGATTTCGCTTCCGGCGTCCCTCAGGTTTCTTATGCAGAGGGGGCAGCAGGATACGATGGCATTGACCCCCGCGGGGACTTCTGAGAGCCTCCGTCTCGCTATATCGAGGGATAGGTCGGGGTAGCCCGCCCGGACCCCTCCGCCTCCGCCGCAACACCGGGCGTTCTCCCTGCTCCCCTTCATCTCTTCGAGGCGGCAGATCGCCCTTATCACCTCTCTTGGAGGATCGAAGACCCCGCTCCCCCTTCCCAGGTGGCAGGGGTCGTGGTAGGTGACGGTGATGTCGAGCCTCAACAAGTCAAGCTCGGCCAGGTGCTCCGCCAGAAACTCGGAGACGCTGACCACCTCGAACTCCGGGGGGTAGTCTTTTTTGAGAGTCGAGAGGCAGCCTGCGCATCCGGTGATGACCGTCTTCGCCCCGACCCCCCTGATCTGGCGGAGGTTTTTGTCAATGATCTCTTTCGCTTCGGAGCCGGTCCTGATGAGGGGGGAGCCGCAACAGACCTCTTCAGGAAGAAGGGTGGCGCCGAAACGACGAAGGAGATCGAAGGTCTTCTTCGCCACCTCGGGGTAGCGGTAAGAGTGGAGGCACCCCACGAAGTAGACGCGGTCCGCCCTCTCCTTCAAACCTTCCCGATCCGAGAGCCAGCCGAGCCGGTCGGCCCCCTCACCGAAGGTGTTGCCGCTAGCTCTCACCTTCCTCCTGAACCCGGCCTGGGTCTCGGTCATGACGCCCTCTGCGACGAGCTGTCGCCTCGCAGACTGGACGATGGCCGGGGGGTTCGCCCCCGCCGGGCATTTTTCGGCACAGATCCCGCAGGTGGTGCAGGTGTTGAGGCAGTCGAGGACCTCGGAGTCGGGGCAGAACCCCTCTTGGAGGGCTTTGACGACCATGATCCGGCCCCGAGAATTTCTCGACTCCCATCCCAGAACCTCGAAGGCGGGACAGACCGACCGGCAGGTTCCGCACCGCACGCAGACCTCGACCGTCCGGGGGTCGATCTCGACCCAGGTCTCCGCTTCGCCCGTCGCCAGTTTCATCCTCCTCCTGGGGAGGTGTCCTCCTCAAGCCCCAGCTTTCCGGGGTTGAGGATATCCTTCGGGTCGAGGGCCCTCTTTATCGCCCTCATCACCCAGAGGGTCCTCTCACCCCACTGGATTTTCATGTACTCCGCCCGGGCCGCGCCGATGCCGTGCTCGGAGCTGACCGTCCCCCCCAGCCGGATCGCCGTCCGGTGGATGGCGTCGGCGGCGGCCAAAAGCCTCTCCCACTCGCCTTCGTCCAGAACGTCGATGAAGAGGGCGACGTGGAGGTTTCCGTCCCCGATGTGGCCGTACTTCATCGCCGGAAGACCGAACCTCTCGGAGATCTCGCCTACCTCCCTGATCAGGGCCGGGATCATCTTTATGGGGACGCCCACGTCCTCGCCGACGTAGATCCTGCTCTTGGAGGGGTCGAGGCGGGATACGGCGGCTCCGACGAGCCTTCGGGCCGCCCAGATCTCCTCCATCTCCTCCTCCCCGCT
>NZ_JBNGCU010000106.1:2327-5018 GCF_049974945.1 Methanocrinis sp.
TCGAAGGAGGCGATGACCAGCCGGCGGGCCTTCGGGAGCGGCGCCACCCTGAGGACGGCTCGGGTGATGATCCCCAGGGTCCCCTCCGAGCCTATGAATAGCCTGGTGAGGTCGTAGCCCGCCGCCGACTTCAGTGTCCGCGAGCCGGTCCTGATCGTCCGGCCATCGGCGAGAACCACCTCCAGGTCCAGTACGTAGCTTCGGGTCGTCCCGTACTTGACGCACCGCATCCCGCTGCCGTTGTTGGCGATCAGGCCCCCGATGGTGCAGATGGCGGAGCTTCCGGGGTCGGGCGGAAAGAAGAACCCGTGGGGCTTCAGGGCATCGTTCAGCCTCGTCTGAATGACCCCTGGCTCCACCACCACCAGAAGGTTTTCAAGATCCATCTCCAGGATCCGGTCCATCCCCGAGAGGTCGAGGACGATCCCGCCCCGGAGGGGGACGGCCCCGCCCGCCAGGCCCGTCCCCGCGCCCCGGGCCGTCACCGCCACCCCGAGCTCGCTTGCGAGGGCAACGACCTTTGAGACCTCCCCGGTCGACATCGGTCGGACTACGCAGTCGGGCATGCCCTTGACCATGGAGGCGTCGGAGGAGTAGCAGAGCCTCTCCGATGGCGCGGCTGAGAGCCTCTCGCCGACGATCTCTCGGAGCTGATCGATCAGATTCATCGATAGACCTCATGATGGTGAGAATTGGAGCCGCTCTGGTGGGACGGATCGGAGGATCCGTTCCGTCGGGGGAGTATAATAGCCTGTCGATGCCCTCCCCTTCCGGCTTTCTCTCGGGGCCCGTCTCTATCGTGGCCCCTCCATCTCCGCGATCTTCTCCAGCGTCGCCAGGAGGAAGCTGTAGAACTCCTCCACCGCCGATATCTTCACCCTCTCGTCGGGGGAATGGGGGTGCTCGATCAATGTACCCAAAGAGACCATCTCCATCTCCGGAAACTTCTCCCCGATTATCCCCATCTCCAACCCAGCGTGAATCGACTTCACCTCTGGCTTGCGGCCGAAGACCTCCTGGTGGGCTTTCTTGCAGGCCGAAAGAAGCTTCGAGTCGAGCTTCGGCCGCCTTCCCGGGTACCTGTCCCCCCTCTCGACCTCCGCTCCCGCCAGGTCCGCCACAGCTCCGATCCATCCCGTCGTAGTCCTGAGGCCGACCCTGGACGAGGATCGAGAGGCTGCCCGGAGGAGTATGCCGTCCTCCTCGGTTAAGACGACCGAGAGGTTCGTCGAGGTCTCGACGAGCCCCTCGATCTCGGGGCTCCACCGGATGACCCCGTTCGGCAGAGCCCTGATCAGGCTTATGGCCCGCTCTGACTCCTCCAGGGACGCGGCTCTCTCGGGCAGGCTCAGGGGCGATACCTCCACCACCAGGCCCGGCTCCACCTTCCCGTACTCCTCTTGGAGGTCCCTCTCTCCCGCCTCCACCAGGGACCTAAACTCCTCCGCCCTCTCCCGCGAGAGGACGACGTGAGCCTCAGCCTCCCGAGGTATGGCGTTATGCTTCTCCCCGCCCCGGATGGAGGCGAGGCTGAAGGGAACTTTTTCAATGGCCTCTCCGAGGAGAAAGCCCAGAAGTTTGATGGCGTTTCCTCTCTCGAGGCTGATGTCCACGCCGGAGTGGCCTCCCGCAAGGCCCTTGAGGACGACCTCGAAGGCCGTCGCCCCGCCCTCGAAATGTGGTCGGACCCACTGGAGGGGAAGCCTGAGATGTGAGTTCTCGCCGCCGGCGCATCCCACATAGACGGAGTGAGGGTCGTCGGTGTCCAGGTTGATCATCATCCTGGCCCCGATCTCATCCGTCCCGAGCCCCCTGGCGCCGGACATACCCTCCTCCTCATCGACGGTGAATAGAAGCTCCAGGGGGCCGTGGACCGCCCCGGTCTCCTCCAGGACGGCGAGGGCCGCGGCGACCCCGATACCGTTATCGGCGCCGAGGGTGGTGCCCCTCGCAGAGATCCAGCCGTCATCGACCACCACCTCGATTTTGTCCTTCGAGAAGTCGTGATCGATGTCTTTGTTCTTCTCGCAGACCATGTCCAGGTGGGACTGGAGGAGGACTTTTGGAGAGCCCTCCCCACCGGGGGTCGCCTCCTTTCTCACCAAGACGTTTCCGGCATCGTCAGTCCTGCATTCGAGCCAAAGCCTCCTCGCGGCGGAGACGACGTACTCCGCCGCCAGTCCCTCGTGCTTGGAACACCGGGGGATCTTTCTGAGCTCGTTGAAGTGGCCCCAGAGGATCTGGGGCTTTATGCCGCTGAGATCTTCATCCATCCTCTCACCCTCGCATTTTTCTACAAAGAGCGGCTATAGATAAATGGTGATCGGATGAATCGAAGGGTGCTCGAAGCAGACAACCCCCTCAGGGTCGGGGAGACGATCCTGATACCTGTGGCAGAGGTCCTCTCCTTCTCGGAGGTCTGGGGGGAGGGTGCTGCCTTTGCCTGCCTAAAGAGGGCCAAGGCCGTGGTGGCCATAGGGCCTCGGGGTGCCTTTGCCCTGGACCTGGTGGGCCAGTCTGTGTCCCTCGAAGAGCTCGCCGACGAGGTGTCGGGGCTGAAAGAGCTGGTGGCCGGGGTTCGGAGTTCCGGGGTCGGGAACAAAGAATAGATAAGATGTGGCCACCAAGAGGGATGCTTATGAAGGTCGTGGTCTTCTACAGCGGCGAGTTCGGCAGAACTCTCATCGGAAA
>NZ_JBNGCU010000107.1:0-4994 GCF_049974945.1 Methanocrinis sp.
GATAGACCTGACCGATCTAGATAGACCTGACCGATCTAGATAGACCTGACCGATCTAGATAGCTATCCAAGTTTTGATCTCTGATCGTCTATGAAGTCCCGTTACCGCCTCCAAAATTGAACCTTGCTGGGTACCGCAGACCTCGTTGCGCAACTATTTTGCGCAACCTCCACCACCTGGATCAAAAATGAAGGGAACGAAGCCCAGAGGGCCGATTATGTCCGGAACCACTTCCCGCCCGGTTAGCGGCGTAAATCAATGCTTCGGTCCGGCCCAGCGAGCTGGCCGATTCGCCACTCCAACTGGACGCGGAACATCTGGCCATCGGCGCCGTTCTGGCCATCGCCCTCAACCTGCAATCATCATCAAAAACCGTTAATATCGTTGGTGATCAAATATTGTTCAAATAGATGATGCACAGAAGTTCGTTATAAATGCTGGGAACATACTGAGGTCCTCATCTCCCAGGGGGTTTGACGCTTATGAAAAGAAGTTTGGCTCATCATCTTGCTCTCCTAACTATCCTGCTATCGCTGATGGTTTCGGCCGCCGCCGGAGCGCCCGCTCCTCTGAAGATCGATAAGACGACCTCGGAGCTGGCCATCGAGGCTCCGTCCCGGCTGGCCGACGTTCGGGCCGTCATCTACCCGTGCGCCTTCGAGGGGAGGATCGCCGACGCTGAGACGGGTGATCCGATCCGGGGCGTCTCCGTCACCTTCGTCCGGGAAGACGATCGGCGGACCTGGTCTGACACCACCAGCAGCAACGGGAACTACCGGGTGGAGCTCCCGGAGGGGAGCTACTCGTACATCGCCACCTCCAAAGACTACGTAATGGAGTCGAGCAGCCCCGATCTGGTCAGCGTCCGTGCCCCCTATACTCGGAGGGTCGGCGGAGCGGGCGGGATCGTCCGGGAGATCACCGTCACCAGCGAGAGCACGATGGAGATCGACCTCGATATGGAGCCCCGACCCCGAACCGTCCTCCTGGTCACGACCAACCTGCTCAGAGAGACGACCGCCCTGGAAGACGCCCTGGACGAGTACATCGAGACCGTGGGCAGGACCGACGGGCTGGATGCCAGGTACATCGTCCTCGACTCGTCGGAGTGTCTCGCAGAGTACGGGGTCCGGGCCGCCGATCCGACCGACTGGCACGAGATCAGGGACGCCCTGGAGGCGATCGCCGGGGAGACGGGACCTGCCTATTTAATCCTCCTGGGCGGAGAGGCGGCGGTCCCCAGGCCCCTCACCGTCACCATCGACGGCCGAATCTGGTACCACCCCACCGACGCCTGGTACGTCGACTTCGACGGGGACGGGATCGCCGACGAGGGGTTCGTCGCCGGCAGGCTCCCCGACCTCTCGACGGAATCCTCGGGGATCGTCGCTGCCCTGGAGACGGCCACCTTTCTTCACGAGTCCGGCGGATACGGGCTGAGCCCCGAGGTCCGGTTCAGCACCCAGTGCTGGCTTTCGCCGCCGATCGGCCTCGGCGACGCCTGCGATGAGGACGACGCCTCCTGCGGCCTCTGCCGGGCGACGCCCCCCTATGGGGTCTGCGATGACTGCGACATGAGAGAGGAGACCTTCGGGCAGATCTCGGAGAGCGACTACATAGTCTTCATGGGCCACGGAAGCCCCCAGTCCTTCTCCACCAACGACCACGTCCCGATATTCAGGGTCGAGAACGTCGAGGACGTAGATCTCGAGACCAACCATCCGGTGATAACCGGCTACGTCTCCTGCAACTCTGGGCTTCTGTACCGGGATCGTCCGAGCTTTGGTACGGAGTTTCTGCGGGCGGGGGCCGCGGCCTTCGTGGCCAGGAACACGGAGCAGGGCACCCCCAGCTACTTCGCCGCTCACTTCCCCGATTACATCAGCGGGACTGGACCGCAGGGGACCTACCGGATCGGGGACGCCCTCTTCGAGCTGATGAGGGAATCGGTCTTGAGGGCTGGTGGCTCGCAGAAGACGGCTGCAGCCCAGCTCTCGATCTACGGCGACCCCACCCTCAAGAGAAACCCACGAGAATTTTTGGTCTTTTCAAGGCCGGCCCTGGTGGCGATCCGCTGATCTGATCTAGCCCGGAGCCCCTGTCCCGACCGCCTCCGGATCGATGAAGAGGCCCCGGTCGGGGTGGAGGCAGGAGTACTGGATGCTCGTCTCGTAGGCCACCCCCTCGAAATATCCGGCGCCGGAGACGATCTCGCCCAGCCCCCCTCCATCTCCGGCGGCCGGGTCGACGGCCACGTAGCCCTCACCAGGATGGCTCACCACCACCCACATCCTTCGACCAAGAGGGTGGCCCTGGTAGCCAGCCAAGAGCCGAGCGTCGCGCCCCTCCCTCTCCAGAAGGGCCCAGCAGACCTGAGATCGCTGAAAGGACCCTGGATCGGGTCCCTCTTGGGTGTAGCTGTATCGGTCCAGAAGGTTCACCAGACCCAGTATCCAGGTGAGGTTCACCTCAGCCAAGGGCTCGATATGGATCAGTCGGGGCGGATCGCAGTCCTTCTCGATGACGGTCCGGGCCGAAGATCCGTCCTCCCCTTCCCCGGCCACCCCCCCCGCTGGCACTTCCACCACCAGCCCCCGGTACCATTCCGCCTCCTCAGGTCCGACCAGGGTACCCAGGCCCCTATCGGTGCCCGGGGCTGCCGAGGATATCGCCTGCCACCCCCCCTCAGTATCCTGGGCCACGACCCAATAGGCCCCCCTCCACCTGAGGATCGCAACCCCATACCCCGCCTCTTGAAGGAGCTTCTGGAGGACCGCCTCCCTCGGAGGATCGCCCGTCCTCCGGGCCAAAGAGAGGATCTCCTCGGAGGCGATCTGATCGACCTCTCCCCCCACCCGATGGCCCACCAGGGAGACCTTCACCGCCACCATGGGGTTTGGCTGAGGCGCCACGCCCGCAAAGTGGTATGACGATAGGGTCTCGGAGAGGACGGTGCCCCAGCCGTCGAGGGTGGCGGGCCGGGGCCCCAGCTCCACGTAGCTCTCGGAGATCTCGTCTCTGAAGCTTTCGAGGACCTGCTCGAACCTTTCCAGGTTTTCATCCCACACCTCAGGAGACGACCAGAAAGAGGTGTAGAAGAACCTGCCCGAGATCGGAGAACACCAGGCGACGATCCGCTTCTGCGCCCCCTGGCCGCCGTACCTGTAGTATATGTTTAGGCTTGAGGCTTTCTGATCGCCAACGACGACCGGATCGCCCTGCTCCGCTGTCAGGACGGAAAACCGCAGATACTCGCTCCTATAGGCCCTGATCACCTGCCTGAGGCAGCTCTCGGGGTTGATGCCGAAGTCCTCAAACCAGCCGATTCGAACAAGAGCGGAATCCCCCTCCAGGGTGAGGTTTCCCTCATATCGATCACCGTCAGAGGTCACATCCCAGCCCGGCGGAATCTCGAGGGAGAAGTTCGTCCCCCGATATCTCTCCTCGCCCACCTCCCCGCTCCTCGAACCCGGGCGCAGATCCGAGAGATCCTCCATGACCAGGCGATGCCCTCGGGTCCTTTCGGTCCCGAAGTTCGCCTCGTCCGAAGGGTTTGAGACCTCACCGTCAAGGCCCATCTCCAGCCCGAATCCGGGTATCGGAGGGGCCACAAAAGCGTCATCGAACTCGAGCTTCCATATCAGATCCTCATCCGCCCCCGACGCCAAAACGAGGAAGAAAGAGACGACCGCGAGAAGGACAACGGTTCCGCCGACGAAGACACCCCCCGAAGGACGAACACCCCCCATATCGGTCTTTGCGAGGGGGCAAAATATAAACAATTTTCTATTCAAAGCTCTATCGTCATCATGTCGTATCCCAGGGGCCACCTCTTGGCGGCAAGGTCATGAGGCGGAAAGAGGTGGCTTATGTGGGTCAAAACAACCTCTCTCGCCGAGAGGTCGCGGGCGAGGCCTACTGCCTCCTCCGCGTCCATATGCTTGGTGAGGGTGTATCCCGGAGGGGTTATGGCGTCGGCGACCATCAGGTCGGCACCCTTCATCAGCTCCAGGCTCGCCTCGGGGATCTGGAGGGTGGTATCTCCCGTCACCACCAGCCTCTTTCCCCCCGCCCTCACCAGGACCCCCGCCGCCTCGCAGATGGGCGGGTGGTCCACCTCGAAGAGGACAAACTCCATCCCTGCGATCTCGAAGGGCTGGCCGATCTCGACGACGTTCCTCTTCGGCCTCATGAAGTAGAGGTAATTGAGGATGTAGTCCATCGTCTCCTTCAGGGAGTAGGCGGGAACCCTGTTCTGGACCCGGTGAAAGTCGCCGAAGCCCGCATAGTGGTCGTAGTGGGCGTGGGTCCAGATCACGCCATCGACCCGGCTGATTCCAGTCCTGATCAGCTGCCACCGCAGGTCGGGGCTGGTGTCAATGAGCACCTTTCCACCGCCGTTCTCCACCAGGATCGAGAACCTGAGCCTCCTGCTCCTTCCGCCGCAGAGGGCGTCGACGCAGGCGGGACATCTGCATCCGATCTTTGGCGTACCTATGGCATCGCCGGTCCCCAGGAGGGTCACCTTCATGGGGCGGCGCTCCCCCGATGGTCGGTGATCCTCCGGTCGAACTCCTGGATTCCCCTGAGCATATCCTCCTGGTCGATGGACCTCCTGTCCACCAGGAGGGCGTTGAGAACGGCTTCCCTAACCACCAGCCTGATGTCCGAGCCGGAGTAGCCCTCGGACCTCTCGGCCAGAACTTCAGCGTCCACCTGGGCGTCGATCTTCGCCAGGACCTTCTCGAAGATCTTTCGCCTCATCAAAAGGTCCGGGAGCGGGAAGCTGACGATCTTGTCAAACCGCCTCCAGGCCGCGTAGTCGAGGAGCTGCGGGTGGTTTGTCGCGGCGATGAGGAGAACGCCGTCTTCGACGAGGCTGACGTCGTCGATCGCCTTAAGAAGGGTGTTCACGGCCCTCTTGATCGCGCCGTGCTCATCGGAGGTCCTGGTCTTGGCCACGAAGTCGAACTCGTCTATGAAGAGGATGCAGG
>NZ_JBNGCU010000108.1:0-4871 GCF_049974945.1 Methanocrinis sp.
CCAGGTCGGCGTACTTGGGCCCGATCCTTCCCAGGAGAAAGTAGGAGGAGATCTTGACGTCCCGTGGCGGGAGCCCGGCGAAGAACTCCGCCAGCTCGTCCCTCATCTCGGAGGAAGAGGTGGTCTCCTCCAGCCTCTGGCAGAGGGAGGCGAAACGGTCGAAGGGGGCGCTTTTCTCGGACATGAGGATAACCTGGGATTTTTCGAAGGAGGGTGGAGTTCGGCGGGAGATCAAGGGATCTTGGATTTCGGCAGAGATGAACATTTATTTTCCGCCAGTTATTAACTATCTGTTTCGAGATGGTATAAGTTTTTCTAGGGAAGTGTGAATATTTAAAAACAGACTAATTACAGCACAGGACTTAATTATCTGGACTGAATTAGGAAATGCAGCGAGGTCGGCAGAGATGACGGTTCCAGACTACCAGAGCTTGATGCTCCCCCTCCTGAAGGTCTTGGAAGACGGAGAAGAGCACAGCCTTCACGAGGTAATAGAAACTTTGGCGGATCAGTTTGAGCTGAACGACGAGGATAGGCGTGAGCTCCTTCCCAGCGGAAGGCAGGCAAAGTTCAACAACAGGGTAGGGTGGGCCAGAACATATCTTAAAAAGGCCGGACTTTTGGAGAGCACGGGAAGGGGGAAATTTCGGATAAAGGATAGGGGCCTTGCCGTCCTGAAAGAGAACCCGCCAGAGATCAACGTCAAGTTCCTGGAACAGTTTCCCGAATTTCTGGAGTTTCGTGATGGTGCATCCAAAGAAGTCAACAACGATCTAGAGGGCGATGCCGCCGACAAGACAAAGACCCCTGAGGAGATCTTGGAGACCAGCTACCAGGACCTCAGACGAGATCTGGCCCAGGATCTCTTGGACCGGATAATGGGATGCTCCCCTGATTTCTTCGAGAAGCTTGTGGTGGACCTCCTCGTCTCCATGGGCTATGGAGGCTCTCGAAAGGATGCTGGCGAAGCCGTCGGCAGGAGCGGCGATGGCGGCATAGACGGCATCATCAAGGAGGATAAGCTCGGTCTCGATGCCGTCTACATCCAGGCCAAGAGATGGGAGGGAACGGTGGGAAGGCCGACGGTCCAGGCCTTTGCCGGCAGCCTGATGGGCAACAGAGCCGGAAAAGGCGTTCTGATCACAACCTCACAATTCACCAAAGATGCGAAAGATTATGTCAAGACCATCCAGCAGCCGAAGATCGTCCTGATCGATGGGGGGAGGCTCGCACAGTTCATGATCGATCACGACATAGGCGTCGCCGACGTCGCCACCTACAGAGTGAAGAAGGTAGATCTGGACTACTTTGGCGAGGAGTGAATCACTATTTGGCGTTGCTTCTTCGGGGATGAACTCCCTGATCAGTTATCCTTCCATGAACTTGACCATCTTGTAGAGGGTCCAGTTTATGGGCGTCGGGACCCCCGCCTCCTCTCCGAGCCGGACCACCGCCCCGCTCAGGGCCTCGATCTCCGTCGCCTTCTCTGCCCGGATGTCCTGGAGGGTGGAGGACTCGTGCCTCTCCGTCGGGGGGAGGAGCTTCTCGTAGAAGACGGCGGTGTACTCCTCGGGGGCCGACCAGTGGGTCTTGTGCCCCGTCGCCTCCATCACCGAGAAGATCTCCTCGATCACCGCCTCCATCATCTCCCGCGAGGAGGGCTCCTCGCCCAGGACGCCGTAGGGTACGCGGAAGATGGCTCCCAGGGGGTTCAAGGCGCAGTTGTAGAGCATCTTCGCCCAGAGGTCCTTTTCCACATCCTCCACCACCTTGGCGGGTATCCCTCCCCTGCTGATCGCCTCCGCGAGAGGCGCCATCGGCGCGAGGTCCGATCCGAAGAGGCTCCCCAGGTGGATCGAGTCGGCGTGGACGGTCACCTCGACGACGTTCTTTTTGGGCCTCGAAAAGCCGGTGATCACCCGGGCGCTGTAGATCAGATCTTTCGGAAAATGATTGGCGAAGATCTCGGCGTTACCCCAGCCGTTCTGGAAGAGGACGATCTTGCCGTCGCCGCCGAGGAGCTGGGGGTGGCGGGATAGCTCCGAGGCGGCTCTCTCAGAGCCGTGGGACTTGGTGCAGACGAGGATGTAATCGTAATCGTAATCGCAGTCGCGACCGTCTTCGCAGCCGCCATCTTGGAGGTGCCGCCTCTCGTCCTGAAGAAGTTCGTCCAAAGTTGCGTACGCTCCGAACTTTTCGGGCCCGAACTCGAAAGAGCCGAAGATCCCGGTCCGGACCAGGCCTCCCTCCCTCAGAGCTGAGACGGTCCCCTCTCTTGCGATTACGTCGACCTTTGCGCCGGAGGAGATCAGGCAGCTTGCCACCCCCAGCCCGACGGCTCCGCCCCCGTAGATTAAAGCCTTCATCCTTCGCCCTCCGGCGGAGAGTCTCGCTTCAACCTACTTCACCTCTTCCCCCGCCTCGCTCTGATCGCCCGCAAGCCGGCCCGCCAGGCTGGAGGCGAGAGGATGAAGTGGGCCAGAGGCGGGATGATCTTGAGGGGCACGATCCTCAGCCTCCCCTCAAATGACCCCTCCAGCCTCTCCTCGGAGAAGGCGGGCTCGATCTTCGACCTCACCGGGGTCAGGGCTTCTATGGGGGATAGAGCGGCCCAGAGGAGGCCGAGGGCCTCCCCCGTATCCGCCGGGTCGGATAGGCCGATGGCGATATCGATCTTCAAGGGCTGGACCTGAATCGCCCCCAATAGACCCCTAAAAAGATGTGACAGGGTTCCGAGAAAGCCGTCGGTCTTCAGGACTTCGAGGATGACTCTGGCCGAGCCCAGACCCCTCTCGGCCTCTCCGCCCTCTTTGTCCTCTCTTTCAGGGTCCCGATCTTCCCCCTTCTCCGAGGGCTCCCGCTCGGCGACGCTGAAGACGTCTTTGGAAAGGCGGCCGAAGAGCCAGCCTATCCTCATCCTGGTCTCGGGACAAACCCCGCCTCTGGCCACCCTTCCCTCCAGGTCGATGGGAATCAGGAGGAGAAGTATCAGCAAGATAAGAAGCGGGGCCAGGATCAGAAGCGCCGAGCTCAGGATCGCGGGGTGGGGCATGGCGGGGCTTCACCCTACTCGACTTTGATCTCCTTTCCCCTCTCCTTTCCTCTGCCCTTCCCCTCTCCACCCTTCTCCTCAGACTCTTTTCCCTTCTCCTTCTTCTCCTCTCTCCTATCCTCCCACTCGTCGATCTCCTTTTTGATCAGGGAGGGGATCTTCTCCACCACCCGGTCGACGAGGGAGCCGCTGCCCTCCCGGACCGGCTCCACCCGGACCATATCCTCCTCGATGATGATCACGGCCACCGGCTTCATCCCGAAGCCTCCTCCAGCGCCGCCGCTGGCCCCTTCGTCTCCCTTACCGGAGCCCGCCCCCGCCCCGAAGGCGGCACCGACGCTCAGCAGGGGCACCACGGTCTTCTCGCCGGCGGTTATCGGCTCACCGATGACGGTCTTGCTGGTCAATATCCTCTCCATCTCGGCGATGGAGGCCTTCAAGAGAGCTTCAACTTCGCTCATAGTTCATCTCCAAGATAGATGTGGTCTGGACCGATTAAAAACTTTTTCCAGAATATTATATGTGGGGGTGGGATAGGTGAGACGGAGCGGAGATGGATCGTGCTTAAGGTCATCAGAACTCGAACAACAGGCCATCAAACTGGCGCAAAGGTCATATATTCCGGACGCCCCTAAAAATGTGGCGATGACTGAATCGATGACGATCAGCCACCGCCAGAGTTGAGGGGGGTAAATATGAGAATAACTGCATTAGTTTCACTGGTGACGATATTCGGCCTGATTTTGGTGGCCTCTCCACCGATTTGTGCCGAGGGTGAAGAGGGCGGGATCGCCGCCACCGGCGAGTTTGAGATCCTGGCCGGATCTTATGTCAGCCTGGCGATGGACGATCTCCGGGCCCAGGACGATCGAGTCCAGAAGGCGGACCAGTATCTCACAGGCCTCGGCTTCACGCCTAACCGAGAGGATACGACGGACAACTTCTTCGGGATCGAGCAGACCTACTCCGGCCAGCCGGAGGGGGTGGACTCCGAGCAGACTTATGAGCTTTATCTCCAGGAGTACTCAAACCCCGACTCGGAGATGACCGCCGCCCTCGGCCGGATCGCCCTGAGGGACTCTTCGGGGGCCTATACCAACACCTACACCTTCATCCTGGAGGCCCCCAAGGCCGACGTCTCCTCGATCCAGGAGTATTACGTCGGAGGCTCTACGGGAAAGCTCGAGATCGTGGAGGCGAAGAGCTGGTGGACCTGCATCCTGGGCCAACTTTCCGAGATCGGTGAGGAGTGCGGAGCGTCGTTCAACAATTGCAGCCAAGAGACCACATCTCTCGTCGGCTATATCGGCTGCATCGCCGCCAACTGTGGTTCCGCCTTATCTAACGCCTCGGTCTGCTGCAACTGCGGTTGTGAGCGGTGGTGCCGCTGGGCGTACGGATGCTGCCGGATGTGATCGCGAGAATGGTCTGGCAGTATAAACGCCAAAGGCGCTTTATACTGCCAAAAATTTATATTTAGCTCTACTGAAAACCGTGGACCTTGGTCGGTATCCTCGGCCTGCCTTAAGTATGGCGTTTACGGCCACAATCACCTCCTCTTTCGTTTGAACATCCCATAGTTTCTTTTAGGTTATATCTTCTGATCTGCCTGTGAAGATGGCCCTTCTGATGCTAGGCATGGCCGCCAAGTATAAAAAGATTGATTTTAAAATAATAGTAACTATTATGAATAAGATCGATAAACTCCTCGCCGAATTTCCTCCCTGCTCTGAGGAGCTGGGCACGGACCTGACCACGCCTGCGGGCAGGTTCAAGTGGTTTCTCGCCTCCATCCTCTTCGGGGCCAGGATCAGCGAGA
>NZ_JBNGCU010000109.1:0-4844 GCF_049974945.1 Methanocrinis sp.
CATATCCGATCTGGTCGTCTCCGACCGGATCTGATCTGACCCTAAAATTAGATGGGAGCCTCCGGTTTTGAAGATTATACTGATGGGAAACCCCAACGTCGGAAAGAGCGTCGTATTCTCCAGGCTCACCGGGATCGAGGTGATATCCTCAAACTACCCGGGAACCACCGTCGAGTACACCATGGGCAAGACCACCATTGGAGGGGAGAGAGCCGAGGTGATCGACCCGCCGGGCGTCTACTCTCTTGAGCCCTCCTGCAGGGCCGAGGAGGTGACAAGAGAGATCTTCGAAGAGGGGGCAGACGTCGTCGTCGACGTCGTCGACGCCACCAACCTGGAGCGGAACCTGAACCTCACCCTCCAGATCCTGGAGAGGGGCCTCCCCACGGTGGTGGTCCTCAACCTCTGGGACGTGGCCACCCGTACCGGGATATACATAGACGTGGAGGCGCTGGAGCAGGAGCTGGGCGTCCCGGTCTTGACCGCGGTGGCCGTCAGCGGCCAGGGGATAAGAGAGCTGGTCCGTGCGATACCGGAGGCTCGGGCGCCGCCCCCCATGAGGTTTGAGTCAGGAGATCAGAGATGGGCCAGGGTCGGCGAGATCGTGGAGAGGAGCCAGCGGGTCGTCCACAAGCATCCCACCATCCTGGAGAGGCTGGAGGAGGCGACTATCAAACCCCTCTTCGGGATACCCTTCGGCCTCCTCGTCCTCTACCTATCCTTCACCGGGGTGATCAGGTTGGGGGAGTTTCTGATCGACAGCGTCCTCGACCCGGCCTTCGCCGTCTACGGTAGCTTCGTAACGAATCTGGTCGGCCAGCACACCTCAGGGATCTTGCGCGACATCCTCATAGGGACCTCGCCGGAGATCGAGACCTCCTTCGGCCTTCTCACCACCGGACTTTACGTCCCCCTGGGGATGGTGATGCCCTTCGTCATCCCCTTCTACATCGTTTTGGGGGTTCTGGAGGACGTGGGCTACCTCCCCCGGATCAGCGTCCTGGTCGACGCCCTGATGCACCGGGTCGGCCTTCACGGCGCGGCCATAGTCCCCTGCATCCTGGGCCTGGGCTGCAACGTCCCCGGGGTGATGGCCACGCGGGTTCTGGAGTCTCCGAAGCAGAGGTACCTCGCCGCCACCCTGATGGCAGTCTCGGTCCCCTGCGCCGCCCAGAACGCCATGATCTGGGGGCTCCTCGGCCCCTTCGGCCTCCGCTACATCGCCGTCGTCTACGGGACCCTACTTCTCGTCTTCATTACCGCCGGGTTCATCCTCTCAAGGATCATCGGCGGCGAGTCGCCGGAGATCTTCCTGGAGATCCCGCCCTATCGGGTCCCCGACGGCAGAGCCCTCTTCAAGAAGACCTGGATGAGGTCGAAGTACTTTTTGAAGGAGGCGGTCCCCTACGTCCTTCTGGGGGTCTTCCTGATGAACATCCTCTTCATCACCGGGATCGTCGATGCCGTCGGAAGCCTGGCCCAGCCGATAGTCTCCGGCCTCTTCGGTCTTCCGAAGGACGCCGCGGCGACGATGATCGTCGGGTTTCTGAGAAAGGACGTGGCCGTGGGGATGCTGGCGCCCCTGGGGATGACGGCCGGCCAGCTGGTCATCGCCTCGGTGGTCCTCGCGATGTACTTTCCCTGCGTCGCCACCTTCGTCGTCTTCATGAAGGAGCTGGGGCTGAAAAATACGGCCAGGTCTGCTCTGATCATGCTCTTTTCGGCGACGATGGTGGGGACCCTTCTCCATGCGATCTTGACGATGTGATCTCCGAATTTTGACGGTAGTTTATCTTCTTATCGCCTCGAGGGCGATCTTCCCCTCGTGGACCGCCGTCGCCACCAGGGCTCCGGCGAGACCCATCTCCTCCAGCCGCGCGAGGTCCGATCCGTCTTTTACGCCGCCGCCGAGGAGGACGGGATGGTCGGAGAGATCTGCGGCTTTCCGGAGAAAAACCTCATCCAGGCCCGCCGACGTCCCCACCCTGTCCAGAGACAGAAGTATGATCTCCTTGATGGAAAGCGCGTTCAGCTCCCGGATCAGATCGAGGGGCGGAACCTTGAGGCATGGGTCGCGGGCCAGCACCTCACCCCCGAAGAGGTCCACGCTGACGGTGACCTCTCTTATGGACGACGCCCTCTCAATGAGAGAGAAGGAACCGGTCTCGGTCCCCAGGACCGGTCTGCAGTCAGAGGGGAGGAGGTCGAGCTCTCCAAGAGACGAGATCCCTATGTCGGCCATGGTATCGGTTTTTTTTGCCATCTCTCCTATCAGGGCCAGATTGTCTCCAGAGCTCGTGATCCTGTCCAGATCCGCGACGTAGACCTCTTTAGGCCGGAGGAGTTCCAGGATCGAGAGGGGGTCGGAGGTCTCGACGATCCTGCTCTTCGCGGCTATCGGCTGATATTTCTCCCGCTCACCCCGAACGGCGTGGACCGCCGAACCGTTAAATAGGTCGAGGACAAAGACGCAGCGCGTCATGATTTTACAAAACGAGGATGGGACGATATGAGGTTGTTGGTCAGTCCGATAAATACCGAAGAGGCGAAGGCGGCGATGGCAGGAGGCGCGGACATCCTGGACGTGAAGAACCCCAAAGAGGGATCTCTGGGGGCGAACTTCCCCTGGGTCATAAGGTCCGTCGCCGGGGTTGCCGGTGGCAAAATGCCCGTCAGCGCCACCATCGGCGACTTCGACTACAAGCCCGGGACCGCCAGCCTCGCGGCCCTGGGGGCCGCCTTCTCCGGTGCCGATTACATCAAGGTGGGCCTCCTCAAGATCAAAACCCGGGAGCAGGCCGGAGATATGCTGGGAAATATCGTGAGGTCGGTCAAGGAGTTCGACGCCGAGAAAAAGCTGGTGGCTGCGGCCTACTCCGACTGCTCCCGGGTCGGGTCGATCTCGCCGATGGACCTGCCCGAGGTCGCAGCCGAGTGCGGGGCCGACGTCGTTATGGTGGACACCGCCATAAAGGACGGAAAGTCCACCTTCGAGTTCATGACCGAATCGGAGATCGCCGAGTTCATCTCGGCCGGCCAAGACCTGGGGATGGAGGTGGCCATCGCGGGCACCATAAAGTTCGAAGACCTGGAGCTCTTGAAGAGGGTCAGCCCCGACATCATCGGGGTCCGGGGGGCGGTCTGCGGCGGCGACCGGTCTGGACAGATAAAGGAGGAGCTGGTCAGACGGATGAAGGCCGACCTCTCCTGAAACTAATTTTATAGCTTTATCAGCCTCGCCCTGATGACCCCCGAGACCTCGGTCAGCCTCTTGAGGGTCTCCTCGGAGACGGAATGGTCGACGTTCAGGACCATGATCTGCTCTCCGCCCGAGGGCTTTCTTCCGACGTGCATCCCGCCGATGTTGATCCCGTCCTCGCCCAGAACCATGCAGCAGGGCCCTATGATGTTCGGCCGGTCCTCGTGGGTGGCCATGATCATGTAACCCTCGGTGGGGACGTAGACCCGGTACTCGTTTATCTGGACTATCCTCCCCTCCTTCTTGCCGTAGACGGTCCCAAAGATCGATACCGATCCCCTGGGGCCCGAGAGGGTGAGGGTGACCAGGTTGCTGTACCCGTTGGTCGACTCGGTCTTGCTCTCGGTGAGGGCGATCCCGCACTCCTTCAGCTTGACCAGAGAGTTGACGAAGTTGGCGCTGATGCCGACCGCCTCCAGAAAGCCCTTCACCGCCGAGATGGTGACCGGCTTTGTGTCCTTCTCGGCGACGGTGCCTCCGTAGACGATCTCCAGCCTCTCGTACCCATCCTCGCCGAGCTGAGCTGCGAGCCGCCCCATCTTCTCCACCAGGTCCGTGAAGGGGCTCATCACCGCCATCGTCTCGGAAGATATCGCCGGCATGTTCAGGGCGTTGGGAGGAAGCTCTCCTCTCGCCACGGCCAGGATCTGGTCTGCCACCGCCACCGCCACGTTCACCTGGGCCTCGGCGGTGGAGGCGCCCAGGTGGGGGGTCACTATGATCCCGTTCTGCCCGACGATGGGATTATCTGCGGGCGGCTCCTTGGTGAAGACGTCGACGGCGGCTCCCGCCACCCTCCCCTCGGCCACGGCTTTGGCGAGAGCCTCCTCGTTGATGATACCGCCACGGGCGCAGTTGATCAGCCGGACGCCCGGCTTCATGATCTTGAACTCTTCCTCGTCGATGAGGTTTCTGGTCTCCTTGGTCAGAGGAGTGTGGACGGTGATGAAGTCAGACTCCCTGAAGATCTTGTCCAGGGTCGCGAGCTTGATCCCCAGATCGGCGGCCCTCTCCTCGGTGACGAAAGGGTCGTAGGCGAGGATGTGCATCCCGAAGGACTTCATCCGAGAGGCGATCTCGGCCCCGATCCTCCCCAGGCCCACGATCCCCAGGGTCTTGTTGTAGACCTCGACCCCGGTGTACTTCTTCCTGTTCCACTCTCCGGCCTTGAGGGAGTTGTTCGCCTGGGGGATGTTTCTTGCGAGAGAGAGCATCATGGCGATGGTGTGCTCCGCCGCAGAGATGGTGTTTCCGCCGGGGGTGTTGACGACTATTATCCCCTTCTTGGTGGCGGCATCTATGTCGATGTTGTCTACGCCTACCCCCGCCCTCCCCACCACCTTCAGCTTGTCGGCTGCGGCGATCACCTCGGCCGTCACCTTCGTCCCGCTCCTGATGGCCAGGGCGTCGTAATCTTTGATTCTCTCTATCAGCTCTTCAGGGGAGAGGTTGGTGATGACGTCAACCTCGGCCTCCGTCTCCAGCTTTCTTACGCCCTCCTCCGATAGAGGGTCGCTGACAAGTACTTTCATGACATTCTCCTCCATTGACGTGCAGAGATGTACAGGCATTTTACCTTTTCGCA
>NZ_JBNGCU010000110.1:0-4782 GCF_049974945.1 Methanocrinis sp.
CCAGCGGCCGCTACCCCAACGGCCAGGATACCGACCAGAAGTCGGACTGGAAGCTGATGAAGGCCACGCCAGGGTCCGAGAACGTCCTCAGCACGAGGGTTATACTCTGAAGATGCCGAGATAAAACGGACCAGCCCGGACCCTATTACCTTCGGTGGGCGATCCGTTCCGGCCAGTCCGCCATTTTTTCGTCTTTTTCGACCCCGTCTCGGATCGATACGGTTATTTATTTGGAGATCTTCCAAGCGAACGTCTCCGGCAGGTTTCCGTCGGCCGGGGTGGATCTCAAACACGGCGCCCAGGTCGACAAGACCCACCTTCTCTGCGATAGAATCGACAACGTCTTCACGTATTCCCGCCATCCCAACGGCGTCGACACCGACCAGAGGTCTGACTGGGTCTTCGGCAAGTGAACCAAAAACCCCCTAACGCTTGAAGCAGCGGACCGGAAAGCATGAACCGATGGAGCCGTACTCTTGACGACCTGATCGAGGTCGAGACCTCTCCGGATCTGACCCTCCTAGCAGGCCAGAGCCGACCTGGGGAGTACCCCACCTCAAAGATTCAGAGAGGGCTCGTCATATCCCAGGAAGGAGAAGAGCTCTGCGAGGAAGGGGTGGGCTTCGGCGTTCCCGTCCTCAAGTTCGGGGACGCTGCGGCATTTCCCGGATGGTCAAGGTCGAGGGTCAGAAAGGAAGGAAATATGGCGTTCGTCGAGACCGAGTACGAGATGAACCTGGTGAGCAGGCTCGCCGTCGGTGGCGGACTGGTCCAGAGGGACCGGCTCTGCCGGGCCAAGGGGAAGATCGACCGCCTCCACAGAGATCATCCTTCCCTGAGGCGCACCATCGAGATCGGATCGGCCCTCTTCAGGCGGGCCCTCTCGGTAGAGACGAGGCTCGTGGAGGCGGACTTATTCGGCAGATCGAGGGTCAGATATGCCATATCCGAGAGGGGGGAGATCGACGTCCGCGTGAGATGCTGGCCGAAGAGAGAGGGCTGCACCGAGATGGCGGTGATGAACGAGCAGGGTGCGGGCAGCTTCGACCGCTACCGGGACTCCGAAGGCTTAGACCTCTCTGGCGATGAGATCGGCTCCTGGGAGAGGACCGCCGCGGACTGGGCAGAGTTCATCGACGCCGAGCACGACCTCTCCTTCAAGCTCCTGAGGACCGGGGGCGCAGAGCTATTTTACGGGCGGGAGATGAGGCCCGGCCGCCTCGCCTGGGCTGGGTTTGCCTACGTCGTTCCCGTCCCCGGCAGAAGAGATTTCGAGTACAGAATCGAGCTTGGGAGATCACCATGACATCCGTCCTTCTGATCTACCCCTACTTCAAGCCCCGACACAAGAACTCTAGCTTCCTCTTTCCACCTCTCGGCCTCGGATACATCGCCTCGAGCCTCCGGATGGCTGGCCACGAGGTGGAGATCTTGGACTGCACATTTCTCGGAGAGGAGGAGGCCCGCGAAAGGGCCGTCGCATCGGGGGCCGACCTGCTGGGGATCTACTCCATGGTCTCGATGCAAAACGAGGCCCTGAAGTTTGCGAGGCTTCTTCGAAAGAGGTCGGAGCTTTTGGTCGCTGGCGGGCCGCAGCCCTCTTCAGATCCTGTCCCCTTCCTCGACGACTTCGATCTCGCCGTGATCGGCGAGGGCGAGGATACGATCCTTGAGATCCTTCGCTCCTTCGAGGACGGGTCTGATATCGGGTCTGTTAAGGGGATCGCCTATCGTCGGGGAAGGTTTGGGGGATCGGCTCCCAACCCACATGCCCTCAAAGATCTTCGAGGCGTGCCGGTCGTGACAGAGCCGCGACCTCACCGGCAGGACCTGGACCTGATCCCCTTTCCCGCAAGAGACCTCTTCCCGAACGACGAGTACATCAGCTACTGGAGGAGGCGTTTTGGCAGGGCCTGCGCCGCCGTGATCACCACGAGGGGCTGCCCCTTCAGCTGCGAGTTCTGCAGCCGTTCTGTCTTCGGGACCACCTATCGGGAGAGGTCCCCAGGAAACGTCCTCTACGAGGTGGAGGAGGTCCTCGACCTCGGCTACGACCAGGTCCACTTTGCCGACGACGTCTTCACCCTCAACAGGGACCGGGTCCTCGATATCTGCCAGAAGATCCGGGACGATGGCCCATCCTTCGGTTGGGAGTGCCTCGGCCGCGTCGACTCCATCGACCCCGCCGTAGCCTTGGCCATGAGAGAGGCAGGGTGTGAGAGGGTTCTCTTCGGGATCGAGTCGGGGTCCGATCCGGTCCTCGGGCTGATGAAGAAGAGGACGACCGCGGAGGACGCGAAGAGGGCGGTCTCGGCGGCTCGCGACGCAGGCCTCAAGACCGGCGCCTTCTTCATCCTCTGCTACCCGGGCGAGACCGACGATACGGTCCTCGAGACCCTGAGGTTTGCAACCCGCCTGCCCCTCGACTACCTCTCCTTCACCATGCCTCACCCCCTCCCCGGAACCCCCCTCTACGAGAGGGTGAGGGGGGAGATGAACTCAGACGCCTCCGACGATGTGGCGGTCTTCGACGCCGAGTTCTCCAAGAGGAAGATGAAATTTGCAGTCCTCAAGGGCGAGGTCGGGTTCAAGATCCAAAGGCGGCTGGGACGGGCCGCACCCGTCGTACTCGTACCCTTCGAGGCCGTGACAGACGGGATCTTCAGGCGCATGGTGTAGCGGACCTGGAAGGGAGATTTGTGGCCTTGGACGAAGATCTTCTCTCAGGCCCATCGATACCGTTATTTATTCGAAGATCCTCTCTATCTAGCGGGCTGGGACGGGAAGCTCCTGGCCTCAGATCGACGGTTCATGTGGGGGTTAATCATGAAACTGATCTTGCAGTTGTTGCTGACATATTTGACGTTTCTCGCTGGCATCACGATCGTATCGGGACTGGGCCCGGGATCGGTGGTCGTCAACGAGGTGGAGCTCAACCCTTCGGGAGAGGCGACCGAGTGGGTGGAGCTCTACAACTCCGGGGAAGATTCCGTGAACATCGGCCGCTGGAGCGTATCCATCGTGGAGATACTGCCACCCTCCTGTCCGTGGACAGTATCGGCGCCCATTCCCAGGGAGACGATCCTTCAGGCCGACGAATATTATGTTTGGGTGGGCGATCCGCGCTGGGTTCACGGAAACAACGGCACGGTCTACTTGAGGACTGATGCGGGAGTCGAGGTGGACAGAACACCTCTCCTGAAAGACGAGGAGGGGAGCGACTTCTCCTGGTCCCGCTACCCCAACGGCTTCGATACCGACCAGAGATCCGACTGGGCCTTCATCAGGTCTACGCCGGGCAGAGAGAACACCCTCAGGCTCGTCTCCGGCCCCTGAGGGACCGCGACCCTCCGCCGCCCGGACCCGAGACGGATCACGCGAAACCCGGACGATTACGTCGGCGATTTCAGCCGGTGATCGGGCAGACCGGGACGGATCGGGCCCGCTATCTGATGCCCTGAATCAGATTGAGAGGCGGAACCTGTCAAAACTCCCTTCGCATTCATTTATATGAGAGGATGCCGTATGTAGATCCCAGGTGTAAATTCATGGTATCTCTGAACGTGAACGCGGAAGCTAAGGCCAAGGTACAGGGAAGCGAAGACGCCGAAAGGTACCCCATCGTGGCCGAGGTCAAAGGGCCCGGAAAAGACGGGGGCATCAAGGTCGGGGTGGGGATCGAGTCACCTATATCGGCCAGGGTGAGCGGCGACCAGGAGAGCCCCGTGGCCGTCAGCCTTCCCGAGCTTCAGCAGATAGCAAGCTCTTTATCCAAGATGGCGGAGGGGATCGGGGTCGAGGTCGCCGGCAAGGAGGACGGCCCCCTGAAGGTCGCCCTAGGCCGGATCCCCGTGGACCTGACCATATCGGTCACCTCCCCCAAAGACGAGTCGGTCCTGACCGTCAGCATAAAGGGCTCGATCGGAGACTGAACTTCGCGGACCGTCCTTTCATCACCGACGATCCCGAAGTCCCCCGTCATCTTTCAGATATTAAGGGCATCGGGATCAGTTGGCCGGAGGTTGAACTGGAGTGATCTACCTGATAGAGCTGTTCAGCTCGATGCCGGGCTGGCTCGCCACCTTCCTTCTGGCGATGTCGCCGATCTTCGAGCTTCGGGGCGCGATACCTCTCGCTATAGGGGTCTACGACCTCCCTCCTCCAGAGGCCTACGCGATCTCGGTGGTCGGAAACCTGATTCCGGTGGTCTTTCTCCTCCTCTACCTGGAGCCAGTCTCCCGCTGGCTGATGCGGTACCGGCCCGGCAAAATCTTCTTCGACTGGCTCTTCACCCGGACCTACAGGAAGCACGCCGAGAGGCACCGAAAGTACGGCCTTCTCGCCCTCATCTTCTTCGTCGCGCTCCCGCTCCCGGTGACGGGTGCCTGGACCGGCTCGGCCATAGCCTTCATCTTCGGCCTCAAGTTCAGGCACGCCTTCCCCGCCATCGCCGTCGGAGTCTGCATCGCGGGTGTGGTGGTGACGGCATCGGTTTTGGGAGTGATCTCCCTCGCCTTCAGCTGAGAGATCCCCGGCCACAGGCTTAAACCTCCCCAGTCCTCGGCTCGGACTTTTCGCAAATCACACGCTTGAGTCGCCGATCCCTCCAGGGGTAGGGGACAGACCTCCGCCATCATCGTGACAGAGATCACAGGTCGTCCCATCATGTGCTCCTTCTCTAAAGATATACATCCATCATCCTCGTCACATCTTTATAAAGATGTGACAACATAAAATGATGATATTAAGAGGTGGGTCTGGTCGACATATTATGGAGATCGA
>NZ_JBNGCU010000111.1:0-4708 GCF_049974945.1 Methanocrinis sp.
ATCGTCGTCCCGTAGACCTGGTGGATCCTCCTCAGCTCCCGGCGCAGCCTCTCCCGGGTGGCTACGTCGAGGGCGCTGAGGGGCTCGTCGAGGAGCAGAACCTTCGGCTCCATCACCATCGCTCTAGCGATGGCCACCCTCTGCTTCTCACCCCCGCTGAGGGTCTCCGGCCGCCGGCGATGGAGGTGGCCGATCCCCAGAAGATTCGAGGCTGCGGCCACCTTCTCCTCGATCTCGTCTGAGGAGGCCTTCTGTGACCGCAGGCCGAAGGCGATGTTCTCTCTCACCGAGAGGTGGGGAAAGAGCATGTAGTCCTGGTAGACCATCGAGATCTTCCTCTCCCTCGGAGGCTCCCCGGTGATATCCCGCCCGTCGAGGAAGATCCTCCCGACGTCGGGAGGGCGGATCCCGGCCAACGCCTCCATCAGGATCGTCTTTCCCGAGCCTGTAGGTCCGATTATGACCAGATACTCGCCGGAACCCACCTCCAGGGAGACCTCCCTCAGGACGAACTCTCCGAGATCTTTTGATATCTTCTCCAGCCTCAGCATCTTCTCCTTCTCCTTCTCCTCCTAAAGGCGAAGCCCTCCGACCCGCCGTTCGAAGATGTACAGCGAGACGACGGAGATCAAAATCAGCATCGTCGCCGCCGAGATTGCCTCGTCGAGCTTTCCGCAGGACATGTTCAGAAAGAGGGAGGTGGGCAGGGTCTCGGTCCTCATCCTCGTCGCCCCCGCCAGCATCAGGACCGCCCCGAACTCGCCGATCCCCTTCGACCAGGTGATCACAGACCCCGCCAGAAGGCCGTTGGAGGCCATGGGGAGGGTCACCCTCCAGATGGCCTGGGCATCGGTGCACCCCAGGGTCTTGGCCACGTGCTCGTACCTCGGGCTGATCCCTTCGAAGGTGGACCTCATCACCCTCAGCATGAAAGGGACGTTCACGAAGAACTGGGCGATAACGATCCCCAGGGGGGTGAATACGAAGACTAGCCCCACCTCTGAGAGCCACCTTCCCAGAGGGCTTGTGCCGAAGAAGAGGAGGAGGCCGACCCCCGCCACCAGGGGCGGGAGGGCGAGAGGCATGTCGAAGAGGGTGCTGGCCGCCCTCTTTCCAAAAAAGTCGTATCGTGCGAGGGCGTAGGCCGCCGGGATCGCTACGAGGATGCAGAGGGTCGTCGATGCGATCGAGGTCTTTAGACTCAGACCTATGGCGAACCGGATCTCCTCGGAGTGGAGGGATGCGAGGAACGTTTCGGGGGCCGAACGGCTCAAGACCAGGAGGAGGACGATCGATATGAAGACCGCCAGGACGAGGCTCGCCCCGATGGTCGCCGCCTTCAACCAGAGCCGTTCAAGGACCGTCAGCTTCCACCGCCTCCACCCGCTCCTTTTTCCCATCAAGCCCACTGCCCTTCAGCTCGTCGCCTCGTACAGCGGGTCCGGATAAACGGCAAACCCGTGATCTGCGAAGACCGCTTTACCCTCTTCTGAGGCGACGAAGTTCATGAAAGCCCTCGCGGTCTCCTCGTCCTCGGAGAAGACAAGATTCCCGATGGGAACGACCTTTATCCCGTTCACCTCCACGGGTATCTCGACTTTATCCATCGAATCGGGGTTATAGAGATCATCCCAGATGATGGCGGCGTCCGCCTGATCCATCGATATGTAGACCAGAAGCTCGTTTACGGTCGCCGAGGAGGCGACGACGTTCTTTTTTACCTCTTCCCAGACTCCCAACCTCTCCAGCATGGTCTTTGAGTTCTTACCTATGGCGGGACCCGTCGGCTCTCCGAGGACGACCCTCATCCCAGGCTCGGCGAGATCTTCGAGGGAGTCGATCCCGGTCGGGTTTCCCTTTGGGGTGATGATGCAGGGGACGTGGTAGACGACGTCTCTCGTCTCGTCGACGAATCCCTTCTCGATCGCCGATTCGATATAAGATCGCGCTCCGGGCATGTAAAGGTCGCCGGTCTGGTACAGCTCGATCTGGGATAGGAGCTGGGCCGACCCTCCGAAGCTGTACTGGATCTCTATACCCTCCTCCTCAAAGAAGAGGTCTGCGATCTCCTCCATCGGCTCTCTCATCCCCGCCCCGCAGTAGACGAGAAGAGAGTCCTGGGCGTCACACCCCGATATGAGGGGGCTCACCGCCAGGATCAATCCGATCATCAAAGATAAAGCTCTGCGATCCATAGGGCGGCATAGATGCAAGCACAAAAATAAACATTGCGGCTCAAAGGTAAACAGAAAAGATTAATCATTCGGCCCGAGGGCGCAGAAGGAGTGGGGCGTTGCAAAACCTCAAGAGGCAGATCTGCAGGAGAGGCTCGAAAGTTCGGGCTACAAAGGCTTTTTATATCTTCCTCCCTTACGCGTCCCGGGCGCGAGAGTGGAAGGGCGGCTGCCGCTGGCGAACCCTTCGCCGGTGTGGAAAGTCCCCCCACCTCTGGACACGCAGACACCTCTTACGGGTGTAGGGCGAGAGCTCTGGCTCTGGCACAGAAACGATACTGCGCCGCACAAATGCCATGATGCCGGAAGGCTGAGGTCGTGCGAGAAAGCAGATGAAACGGCGAATCCCTGCGGGTGCAAGCCAAAATAAGGGCGATATACGGAGTCCAGCCAACGCCCGGGTATGGCGCTAAGCTGAATGCCGCCAATGCGAGGGCATGAACAGAAGGGGGCTTACTCTCCAGACTCGCGCCCGTCAATTTTGCAGACTCATCTCTTTTCGGCCATCAAACCAGCGTCTGCTCTCAATATGCTCCTCGCCAGAAGCCTCGCCACCCGGAGCGGCTCGGGCACCTTCCCCTCCAGGGTGAAGGAGTTGAGGAGGCCCTTCGTCTCCTCCGCCGTCGCACCGAGGAACCTAGCGTAGACCTCGAACCCGGTCTTGAGCCGCAGGGGCTCCCGGGGGCCGAGGCTTCTGTACAGCTCGATCTTCTGTTGAGGGTGGGTGAAGTACTCCCTTATGTACCCCTCCAGCCCCTCCGACTCCTCGTAGGTGAGGCTTATCACCGGGAGGTCCGTCTCCTCGCGGACCCGATCGAGGTCGACGATGTTGAACCAGCTGATAACGGAGCCGTTCAGGAGGAGGGCGTTTATGTCGCGCCTCTCAAGCCCCCTGAATATATCCAAAACCCCCTCGGTGGCGTCGTCGCCTCCGACTGAGATCTCGGCCAGGCCGAAGCCGTCGATCCTCAGATCCTTGCGCATCACCACGCCCGCCAGCCTTGAGAGAGGCTCCTTCTTCGTGAAGCTCTCGGCTATCCCCAGGACCCGGACTCCCCTCTTGTTGACGTGGAGCGTCATGAGAACGATATCTGCCCGCAGAGATGAAAGCCTTTTTGGAGGTCGCTGAAGGTTCTTCCGCGTCTCTCCCCCTCCCGGCGCCCTGGCGAAAATTTCATAAGTTTGCCCGCCCTTATTAGTTGGATACAGACTGGTGGTGAAAGCATGAAGACGAAAGAGATGGAGAATATGGACAAGGTGGTCGAGGAGATCGGGACCGGTCCCCTCTGCATGAACGAGCCTCTACTGGAGGAGGTCACCAAGACCCTGCTGGATAAGGGGTACGCTGCCGCAGAGGTGTTCGTCTCCCAGCGGACCGGGGCCGACGAGCAGGACGAGATCGTGAGGGCGCTCGCCATCAGCCAAAAATACGATCTCAGCCCGGAGGCGGGGGCGAAGGTGGTACAGAACCTGAACGTCATCAAGTCTGGAAAGTGGTGACCACCCCGGAGCTCCGATCGACCTTGAGGGTCTGAGGCATTCTCCTCCATCCATCCAAATTTTTGGCGGGCTGCCCTCTCGCGCCCCCTTTTCTATTTTTATTGTGCCTGCGAGGGCCTTTATTCTCCGGAAGTCTGGGCTTTCTGCTCCTCCTCGTAGTGGGCCATGATCTCTCTCACAATCTCGTCGAAGGCCTCGGCGGTCTTGGACTGGACGTTCAGTATGAACGGCACGCCGCTGTCACCGGTTTCGCAGATCGCAGGATCGATCTCGATCTTTCCCAGGAAGGGAACCCCCAGCTCCTCGGCGGCCTTCATCCCTCCACCAACCTTGAATAGGTCGATCGCTCCACCGCACTTGGGGCAGGAGAAGCCGCTCATGTTCTCTACGATCCCCAGGACCGGTATCCCCAGGCCTCTGGACATATCGATCGCCTTCCTCGCGTCCAGGAGAGCGAGGTCTTGGGGGGTGGTGACGACTATGGTGCCGTCGGGCCGGAGGAGCTGGGCGATGCTGAGGGGCTCGTCGCTCGTCCCAGGAGGAAGGTCGATCAGCATGTAGTCGAGGTCGCCCCAGCTGACCGCCTCGATGAACTGCTTCAGAGCCTGCATCTTCAGGGGGCCCCTCCAGACGACGGGGCTGTCCTTTCCGATAACAAAGGCCATTGATACCACCTTGATGCCGTTCTCAGCCCCGATGGGAAGCTCCACCGGGTTGATCGTCTGGTCCTCTTCGCCGGTCAGGACGGCGTCCTCTATGTTCAGCATCTTGGGGACGTTCGGCCCGGTGATGTCGGCGTCGAGGATCCCCACCTTTTTGCCGTAGAGGGCGAGGCCGAGGCCCAAATTGACGGCCACCGTCGTCTTTCCGACGCCCCCTTTGCCGCTCATCACCATTATCCTGTGCTTGATCTTACTTGCTGGAGGTTCGGTCATTTTATATGCTCCATGCGGCTCATCTCCGGCCGCCTTATC
>NZ_JBNGCU010000112.1:0-4630 GCF_049974945.1 Methanocrinis sp.
CCGACGGCCATCCCGAGAGGAAGGAGCGGCTCACCACCGCCCTGAAGAAGATAGAGTCCTCGGGCCTGGACCTGGAGCTCGTCACCCCGAGGTCGGCGACCCTCGAAGAGGTGGGAGCGATCCACTCCCCCGGTTACATCGACCAGGTCAGGGCCATGTCGGAGCGGGGAGGAGGATACCTGGACCTGGACACCGTCATATCCGGGCGATCCTACGAAGCGGCTCTGATGGCGGCGGGCGGCGTAATAACCGGCATCGAGAGGGTGTCCGGAGATCTGGACAACGCCTTCGCCCTGGTCCGGCCGCCGGGGCATCACGCCCTCCCCAACAGGGGAATGGGGTTTTGCATATTCAACAACGTGGCCATAGGGGCGAGGCGTGCCCAGAAGATGGGTCTCGAGAAGGTCCTGATAGTGGACTGGGATGTCCACCACGGGAACGGGACGAGCGCGATATTCTACGATGACCGAACCGTTCTTTACTTCTCCACCCACCAGTTCCCCCACTATCCGGGGACGGGGAGGGTGAGAGAGCTGGGGATGGACGGTGCTGAGGGGTTCACGGTGAACGTCCCCCTCCCCTGGGGGACTGGAGACTCCGGATACCTGAGAGCCTTCGAGGAGATCCTGAAGCCGGTGGCGTTGGAGTTCGATCCGGACATCGTCCTCGTATCTGCGGGGCAGGATCCCCACCAGGCAGACCCCCTCAGCGGCATGAACCTCTCCACCGAGGCCTTCGGATCGATGGCCTCCAAAGTCAAAGAGATCGCCGACGGATGCTGCGGAGGAAGGCTCGTTGCGGCCCTCGAAGGGGGGTACAACCTCGGCGCCCTCTCCGACTCGATCGTTGCCATATTGGGGGCCTTCAAAGGTGAAGCTTTTGCGCCGATCGAGATCGAGGAGGACCCGAGGGCGGCGGAGAGGATGGAAGAGGTGAAGAGGGCCATGAGCCCCTACTGGAACTGCTTCAGGTGAATGGGGCGGAAATAACCGGGGTCTAAAGACCCTTTAGACCCACTCTCGCGCCGAAAAGTACCTGGCCAGGAAAGCTCGAAACTCCAGGTCCTCGACCTCCAGGATCTCCTGGCCCACGTATATTTTGTATCCACGCCTGAGCTGGGGCCCCAGGTGGCGCCCTACAGACAGATTCGCCACCTGTGAGCGAAGAAGCTCAGGAGCGTCGACGAACTTTCGGGTCGTCTCCACCACCAGCCGACCGTCCTCGACGTAAGGGCCGGAGAGGGGGTAGGGGTGGCTGGCCGCGAACTTCTTCGAGTGCTCCGCCTCCCAGACCGGGGGGCCGATCCTCCTCTCAACCCGGGGGAGGGAGGCGACCGATAGCTCCAGGAAGATCCTGAGAAGGCCACGCCATTCTGAGCCGCCCCTCTCGCCACCCCCCAGAGGGAGATTTCGGTGCCAGTCGACGTCTGAGCGCATGACCGAAAAGCCGTTTCGATCCAGGAGGGCCCGGATCGACTGCTCCGCCTTTCTAAGCTGCGGGAATATTACGTCCTCCACCTGGTCTGGGGCTTCAAACTCCAGGAGGATCAGGGTGCTCTTTCGCTTCGCGATCTGATCGCGAAGCTCATCATCGGATAGGGGCGATACGGGAGCCGGGAAGAAGAAGTCCAGCTTTGGCTCCTCCAGGAAGAGGCGGGATGCGGCCACGAACGTGAACATCCTGTCCAGGGTGAGGGCCGCGGCGACGTTCCTGCCCGGGTCGACGGGGTCGACGACCACCAGGGGGTCCTCGTGCTCTCGGGAAGAGTGATCCTCGAGGTCGATCACCTCCCCAGGACGCCAGTGGGCGGCCTCCTCCAGGACGGAGATAAATGAGCCGCGCCTTATAACGAGAAGCTCGGCGAGGTACCCGGAGAAGCCGCCGACCTTCAGCTCCGACCCGTAGACCCCCGTCCCCTTCATGAACTGCTTCAATAGAAGGGCCTCGTCCTCGCGCCCCCTTATCCTCGCCGAGACGTACCTGCTGTGGAAAGGGGTTCTGTCGACGGCGGAGAGGATCTTCGATCCGTCCTCCACCAGATAGCAGGGGACGAGGTCTACCTCGAAACCCTCAAAGATGGCGTGGACGTAGGCGTGCTCTGCGTACCGTTCCTCGAAATTTGGGGCTACACGCCTCGCGATCTCCAGGGCGGAGGAGAGGTTCGACCCCTCCGAGACGCCGATGAAGATGTCCAGATCGTGGTCGCCCGAAAGCCAGGTGCCCCGGGCGGCAGACCCTACCAGCATCGGCTCGCCCTCGACGCCTCGAGCATCGGCCAGCTCCTCGATCCGCGATACTATCTTTCTCGCGACGGATTTGAGCCTATCTCGCTCTAGGGGAGAGGGCCTGACCCTGGAGAGGACCGCTTCAAGGATTTGAGAGAGGGAAGGCTGCGACGTCCTCGTAGATGGGGCCTCCGGGGGTGAGGGTGCTCTTCTTCAGGATGAACTCGTCTGCCCTGAACTCGCCGAGATCGATCTCTCTATAGGGAGCGAGCTTAGAGGCGAGGAGGCCGGTCGTCTCGGGGCTGGGCCTCGCGACCCGAGCGATGGTGGCGTGGGCCGTGAACCTCCTCCGCTCCCTATCAAAACCCAGGGGCGAGAGAGCCTCCTCGACGGCGCGAAAGAGCCCCTCAAACTCCCCCTCGACCCCGATCCAGACCACCCTGATCGACCTGCCGGGAAAGGCCCCTACGCCCCTCACCTTGGCGGTGAAGGCCGGCCGCTTTACCCCCTCCAGAGCCTCCACCACCCGGCCCACCTTCGAGGGGGGAACATCCCCCAGAAACTTGATCGTCACGTGGATGAGGCCCGGTTTGACCAGTCTCACCCCCGGAAGATCAATCTCCTCCTGGACTTTTGCAATCCCGTCGCGGATCGAGGCGGGGAGGTCGACGGCGACAAAAGATCTGATCCCCTTCTCCGGACCGGCTCGCCTGCCGGGCCTGGCGCCCTTCTGAGTCATCACCGACCTACCGCAGAACGCCGCCTCTGCTCGCGGAGGTGACGGACTTGCTGTACCTGGCGAGCATCCCCTTCGCGACCTTCGGCTCGGGCGGATTCCAGGCGGCCTTCCGCCTCTCCATCTCTGAGGGGTCGACGAGAAGGTCGATCCTCCGGCCGTCGATATCGATTCTGATCTCGTCGCCGTCTTCAACCAGGGCGATCGGCCCGCCCACCGCCGCCTCGGGGCAGACGTGGCCGATGCAGGGCCCTCTCGTCCCTCCGGAGAACCGGCCGTCGGTGATCAGGGCGACGGAGTTTCCTAGCCCCACCCCCTGGATCGCCGATGTGGGCGAGAGGGTCTCCCTCATGCCGGGGCCGCCCTTGGGGCCCTCGTACCTGATGACCACGACGTTTCCTGCGACCACCTCGCCGCCGACGATCCCCGCCAGGGCCTCCTCCTCGGAGTTGTAGACCTTGGCGGCCCCGGAGTGCTCTCTCATCTCCTCCGATACCGCCGTCTGCTTGACGACCGACCCCTCGGGAGCGAGGCTCCCCTTCAGGATCGCGATCCCGCCCTGGGGATGGACAGGGTCGTCCAGGGTCTTGACCACCTTGGCGAAGGTCTCGGGATTGTCCGGCCTGAACTCCGCGATCTCCTCGCCCAGGGTCCTGCCGGTGACGGTGAGGACTTCCAGGTTCAGCTTCGACTCCAGCCGCTTCATCACCGCGGGGATGCCCCCGGCCCTCTCCAGGTCCAGGATGTGGTAAGGGCCGCCGGGCCTGAGGTTGACCAGGTGGGGGGTTTCTCGGCTCAACCGGTCGAACTCCTCGAGCTCCAGGTCGATATCAAACTCGGAGGCAACAGCCGGTATGTGGAGGGCCGTATTCGTGCTCCCGCCGATGGCCATGTCCATCCTGATTGCGTTCTCTATCGACTCGGGGGTCACGATCCGCCTCGCTGTGATCCCCTTCTCGATCAGCTCGACTATCTTCATCCCCGACCTCTTCGCGATCCTCATCTTCTTAGCGTCGACGGCGTGGGCGGTCGCGCAGCCGGGAAGGCTCATTCCGAGCGTCTCGGTGAGACAGGCCATGGTGTTTGCGGTAAAAAGGCCGGCGCAGGAGCCCGCTCCCGGACAGGCCAGGTTCTCCAGAACCTCCAGGACCTCGCCGCCCTTCTGCCACCCCTCGAAGACGTCGATCAGGTCCAGCTCCTTGTCGCAGGCGAATCCCGGGTACATGGGGCCGCCGGTGACGGCTATCGCCGGAAGGTCCAGCCTCCCCGCCGCCATCAGATGGCCCGGGACGATCTTGTCACAAGAAGATATTAGGACCATCCCGTCGAGCTGGTGGGACTCCATCATCACCTCGATGGTGTCCTCGATGATCTCCCGGCTGGGGAGGGAGTACTTCATCCCCTTGTGGCCCATGGCAACCCCGTCGCAGAGGCCGATGGTGTGAAACTCGAAGGGCACGCCTCCCCCCATCCTGATCCCCGCCTTGACCGCCTTCGCGACCTTGTCCAGGTGGATGTGGCCCGGTATGAACTCGTTCCAGGAGTTGACGACCCCTACGAAGGGGCGGTCCATCTCCTCGTCGATGAGGCCGGTGCCCTTGAGGAGGGCCCGGTGGGGCGCCCTCTCCGACCCGACCTTGGTGATATCGCTTCTCATGAGAAGAACCTC
>NZ_JBNGCU010000113.1:0-4486 GCF_049974945.1 Methanocrinis sp.
GCGATCTCGGGATATTTCACCACCAGGTCGGAGATCTGCATCAACAGACCCTTCAAGGCGGTGATGTCCGCCGATCGGCCCCGGTACCCCTCCAGGAGGGCGTGCCCCTTTATCCCCGCGATCATCTCCTCGGCGTCCGACTCGGATATCGGTATCGACCGCAAAGATACGTCCTGGAGGATCTCGACGAAGATTCCTCCGAGGCCGAACATCAGGATAGGGCCGAAGGTGTGGTCGCGGGCCACTCCCACGATCGCCTCGGTCCCGGCTGGGGCCATCTCCTGGACCGCAACCCCGACGAGCCCCTTCTCCCGGAAGGCCTCTCTTATCTCGGCGTAGGCCCTTCTCACCTCGTCGGGGCTCTTGAGGTCGAGCTTCACGCCGCCAGCGTCGGACTTGTGGACGACCTCCGGAGATACCACTTTCAGGACGACGGGGTAGCCGATCGACTCAGCCATCTGCACCGCCTCCTCTTCGGACCGAGCGACCTGTGCGCCCGTCGTCGAGATGCTGAGGCTCTCCAGGATCGCCTTGCACTCGTGCTCCATCAGGTAAGATCTATTCTCCTCTTTCGCCCGACCCAAAACTTCCCTGAATAATTCTGCCATATCGTCCCTCCATCAATCTCAGTGACCCTGAATCAGATTTCCTCAAATAATCCAAAAATATCGCCCCCACAGAGGCATCTTGTGCCATTATCCATGTAAAATTTCGTCGTATAGACCCTGATTTTGCACCTCTGCAGCCTGCCGGGTCTCTCTTTAATCGGAGGCACCTTAAACTTTTCTCTCGCCCCTTAGCCGCTCGGCGAAGTTCAGATCTCCATCAGCCGGTATCTAGAGGATCCAAGGCCGATCTCCTCGCCGAAGCCCGAGCGGCGTTTGTAGCCCCCACGGGGGCAAAATATACATCTGGAATCATAAAAATTTCCACCCATCTCATTCGGATGTTAACGCCCTTTTCCTGCCGATATGTCGTCTCTGGGATAAGTCTCTTTTCATAGTGGGAAGCCACCACTCCATCGCCTCTTCCGCCATATCACAGATCAGCCGGCTCTCCAGGAGGATAACGCTCTGATCCGCCTCGGGAGATATGGTGGCCCAGTGATGCTGGTGCGCCTCGAACTGGAGCCCCAGGAAGAAGCTCTTATCGGCCTCGCACCGTCTATCTGCAACAAACGGCCCAGCCGTGAGATAATCTCCGATCCAAAGAATTATAAAAATGAGCTCTTTGACGTTCGGGCCGAGCTCTGCCTATCTTCGCTCATCCGAACGCCTTTGAGATTTCAGTCTTGTGACCGTCTCGACCGGCTTTATAGCCGGTATCTAGGACAGTTCTTATCGTGATGAGGCCCATCCATGAAGGGGGTGGCCCCACAGTGTCGGCAGATGTAGGCGGTTCTATCACCAGGAAGAGGGAACTCTTCCCCACCAATGTGGCAGTTACAAACAGGTTGGTAATGATCAACCATTCAATACACCAAACAAGCTACATATATCCGCCTAATGAGATATAAAGTTTACGGTTTCTCGGCCCAGAAGCACTCTATAATCACAATTTTGAGATTTTTGTTGCGGATACTCTTACAGCCCTCGATCTATGTCGCCACATTATCAGGTTGTAAGAAGATACAACCCGAGGCTTCAGCTGGCCTCGACGATCGGCCCTCAGTCCACCTCATCTCTAGAGGGACTCCCGTCTCCCCCCTCGACCCTCTCTTTGAGGGCCCTGTTCATCTCCCCAAATCCCGCCAGGGTCTGATCGACGCTCTTCGCCATGAAGGGAACCAGAAGACCGGAAAATATCTCCCGCTGGACGAAACGCGACCTCTCCGGCCCCAGGGGCTCGATCTCGAAGATGTGCTCTCCGTCCAGGAGACCGGGAACCAAGAGCCTCCCCTTCCACCGGAACTCCCGGCCCTTCACGACCTTCGTCACCCTAGGCCTGAAGGCCACAGCCCTTCCGCCCGGGGGCCTTATCTGGACCCTCAGCCTCGCCCCATCCTCCGCCACGCCCACCAGGGGCCGGATGAAGGGGTTCCATTCACTGAAGCCCTCAAAGTCCGTTAAAACTTTCCAGATCTCCTCCGACGAGGCCAAAATCTCAATCTCCTCTCTGATCTCCTTTTTGAACATGCCATCAGACCTCCATCCTATCCTCTATTGCCACCAAACGGGCGGGGTTCCTCAGAGATCCCGAAGGCCGATCTCGTCGGCCTCGCCAAACCAGTCAGGGGGCTGCCATCCTGGCCTCTGCCGCTCGCCCTCGAACTCCTCGACCTCGACCACGGCCTTGGCGTAGACCGGCCCGAGGGAAGGGCCGTCCACGGACCTGGGATCAACCTCAACCAGGTTCACAAACCTCCCGCTCCAGAGGGCCTCAGCCTGGTAGACGATCGTCTCCGTCTCGCCGGGGCCGAGATCGATCAGGTTCCAGCTGACTACGCCGTCCTCGTAGGTGGCAAAGGTCGGCGACGAGTCGATGAGCCTCATCCCGTCGGGGAGCCGATCGATGACCGTCGCCACTTTGGTGCCACTTCCGAGGTTTTTAACCTCCAAACTGTAGGTGACGTGGTTTGGAACCGTCTCGTCGACCTCTCCTATCTTGGCGACGGATACTCCGCCCACAGAGCAGCAGGAGAGCCATCCGATCTCCAGGGCGGAGAAGTTCGCCGCAGAGACCCACTCCTCACCGTTCCCGCCGAAGGCCTCGACCCGGTTCACCAGCTCGTCTCCCCAGAAGCTCGTCACGTCGAGGACGAGCTCGATCATGATGACGTCGCCAGGAGAGAGGTGAGTGAGGGACCAGTTGGCGCCGTCGGAGGTGAGGGTCGGCCTATAATTCGACCTGATGAAGACCGACCCCGGAGGGAACCGGTCTCTCACCAGAACCGGCTCCAGGGTCCTCCCGCCATCGTTCTCCAGGGTTATGACGTATTCGGCCAGGGTTCTCTCGTCCTCATAAACGAGCGTTCCCTCCTTGGTCACCTCGAGGTGGGGCTGGCGGTATCCGGAGGCGGAGGCGAGCTGGAGGTCTCGCCGGAGGGAGTAGTCTCCTTCGTACTGCTCGTCCATATCGATCTCGTCCTCGGAGACGACCCTGTACCGTGCCCTCCCCGAGAACTCGGCTTCGGTCTTCATCTCGCTGAGGCCCCTTGCCACCGTCGTCTTCTCCAGCCGCTCGAGGGACGAGTACTCCTCGCCGATGTAGCTCTCGCCCACCCGCCTGGAATAGACGCCCTCCCTCCACTTTAGGGAGAGGTTCGCCGAATGACCCTCGCCGATGACGAAGCTCGTGGGCCGGTGGGCGAGAGAGACCGACTTGGCGATGTAGTTCGTATATGTGTTGATCTTCTCTTCGGACTGGTAAGTGCCGGTCCCCGACTCGAAGCTCTTCTGGCCGTCGGCTACCTTCTTGTTCACCGCAACAAACCCCGTCCCGGCAACGGACCGCTCGGAGGCGATGGTCGAGCCGTAATCTTCAACCTGCTCGCTGATCTTGAAGCTGCCAGAGTAGTCCTCCCTGGCCTCGAAGGCAGGGACATCCTGGGGCGTCCCGTTGGGGCTGGACTTTTTGAAGACTCCTAGGCTCGCCACCCCGTCGAACGTGGACTCGACCTCCATCTCGGTCCCGTTGCCGTCCACCCCGATGACGGCCTCCCGATCGAGGGAGTCTCCGCGAAGGTAGGACTCCTTCATCGCCGTTCCCGTGGCCGGGTTTCTCAAAACCGTGATCTTGGTGAAACCGCCGCCGAAGGTCGATCTCGATATCTCCAGGACTGGACGAGAGAGAGAATTGTTCTCCGATACCCTGATCGAGCACCGACCGTCCTCTGAACTCGCCTGACCGTTCGCGCATCCGCTCTGCCCCGCAAGGGCCAGGAGAAGGCAGAACATAACTGCCAGCCACCTGAAATAACCATGCATAAACTACCACAAACCAGCTCGTTTCCGTTTTCAGTCTCTGTAACTCTAACCTCAGAAATGCTCTAAAACATCTGTAGAAGCGATGAGTAAGGAGACGTAATCCCGTCCATCAAATTTTCTCGCGTTCAATCTAAGATATCTCCCATATAGATCATTAATTGCGCAGTATATGATATAACTTATATATCCACGTGTCGGCCAAGTGCGTAAGTCCTATTGAGGATAGGTGAACGAACCGTACCATCCCCTCCCCGGAACCTGGGATAGCCGGGTTTCTCTCCGGCCTTAACTCTTCGAAGAAGGCTTTCAGGGCAAGACCTCTCCCACGCCTCATCCCTACCCTGAAGGGGGGCCTTCCCGCTCTGCCCTTCGCAATCCCGCGAGGTAAATTAGATAAAATGGTAGACAGGACGCGGAGGCCCGCGTCCCGCATCTTTCGACACCTAAAATGGTCTTTTTTCCGTCTTCTCACTCGTCGCTCTGCATGATGTGACCGATGATCCTACCGTAGGCGGGCCTTGCGATGAAGACGCCGATGAGAACCCCGGCTATGGTGATCA
>NZ_JBNGCU010000114.1:0-1078 GCF_049974945.1 Methanocrinis sp.
GACAAGGTCGAACGCCAGACCCTCAGCTACGAGAGGGCCGACTTCTGGGCCACCACCTCGAACAAGCAGCTCAACTTCCTCCAGCACGTCAAAAGCCTCCTCAAGATCAACGGCAAGGCCGCCATTGTCGTCCCCGACAACGTCCTCTTCGAGGGCGGGGCCGGCGAGACGGTGAGAAGGAGCCTCCTTCACGAGTGCGACGTCCACACCCTCCTGCGGCTTCCCACCGGCGTCTTTTACGCCCAGGGCGTCAAGGCCAACGTCCTCTTCTTCGACCGGAAGGGCGCGAGCAAGACCCCCTGGACCGACCGGCTCTGGATCTACGACCTCCGGACAAACAAGCACTTCACCCTCAAGACAAATCCCCTCGGCGTTGAGGACCTCCAGGACTTCATCGAATGCTACAACCCCGAGAACCGGCACGAGAGGAAGGAGACGGAGAGGTTCAGGTCCTTTTCTTACGACGAGCTGATGCAGCGGGACAAGGCGAACCTGGACATCTTCTGGCTGAAAGACGAGAGCCTCGAAGACTCCGAGAACCTCCCCGAGCCCGAGGTCCTGGCTCAGGAGATCGTCGAGAACCTCCAGTCGGCGCTGGAGCAGTTTTTGAGCATCAGCGAGGATCTCGAAGAGAAGGAGGGGCCAACAGTCGGGTAGATCCGGCCCCCTCATCCGATTCGCCGCCTCCGGCAGCATCCTCCCCTCCCGGCGCCGCCCGAGAGCCCGCGCCCCTCGGCGCCAGCGGCCGCAGATGCCCCGCATTCTTGCGATTCTGGAGAGGAAGGCTGAATGACAAAAGACTACTTATCGCAAGGGGCCCAACGACCCAAAAGGAGGCGATCGACCGTGGTCACCCTAACCGTCGTTGTCCATAAAGAAGAGGACGTTTACGTCGCCGAATGTCCCGAGGTCGGCACCGCCAGCCAGGGGGAGACGATAGAGGAGGCCGTGGAGCACCTGAAGGAGACAACGGAGCTCCGCCTGGAGGAGTTCCCCCTGGATAGGTCTGAAAGACCCTTCGTGACCACCTTTGAGGTGGCGAGGGTTGCCGGGACTTAAACCCGCATCTGGCAGAAAA
>NZ_JBNGCU010000114.1:1178-4470 GCF_049974945.1 Methanocrinis sp.
TTTTCGATCTCTGGCCGATCCGGGAGCCACGTGAGGCTCTCGAAGACGACGCCGGAGGGAAAGGTGGGACGGAGGGAGCGGTCGGAGCTGACGTTCGAACCTTCCAGCGCCGGTTCACGAGCGACCCCTTCACTCCTCCCGACAGATATCCCGGGAGACGAACTCGTCCCCCTCCCGGAGCATCTCGCAGACGATTCTCCCGTCGACGAGCCGGAGGATCCGATCGGTCTTCTCGGCCATATCCATGTCGTGGGTGACCAGGATGAAGGTCTGGTTCATCTGCCGGTTGAGCTTTCGTAAGAGCTCGTAGATCATGTCGGAGCTCTTGGTGTCCAGGTTTCCCGTCGGCTCGTCGCCGATGACGATCGACGGATGGCCCGCTAACGCCCTCGCCACCGCCACCCTCTGGTTCTGGCCGCCGGAGAGCTGGGTCGGCTTGTTGTTCAGCCGCTCGGCGAGGCCCACCTCCTCGAGAAGCTCGATCGCCCGCTGCCGGGCCTCCTTTCTGTCCATCCCTGAGATGAGAAGAGGCATCATCACGTTCTCGACGGCGCTGAACTCAGGGAGGAGGTGATGATACTGGAATATGAAGCCCAGCTCCTTATTTCTCAGCCTCGCCCTCTCTTTTGGGCTGGCCCTGGTTATGTTCTGCCCCTTCAGCCAGATCTCGCCGCCTGAGGGGGTATCCAACAGGCCGATCATGTTGAGGAGGGTGGACTTGCCGCTGCCGCTGGGCCCCACTATGGAGAGGACCTCCCCCTCCTTTATGGTCAGGTCGACGTCATCCAAGGCCACCAGCTCCACACCGTCGCCGTAGACCTTTCTCAGCTTCTTGATCTCAATGATCTTCTCCAATCCAGATCGCCTCCAAACTATTCGGCCTTTTTAATCGAGGAACGGATTTTCATTCGGTCGCTATCGCCTCCACCGGGTCGAGCTGCGAGGCCTTGTAGGCGGGATATATCCCGGCCAGGAAGTTGACCAGGAGGGCGAAGATGGAGACGTAGACGAACGTCTCCAGGTCCAGGACCACGGTCATTCTGGTGGTGATATAGACCTCGGCCGGAACTTCCACCGTCCCGATCAGCTTTGCGGCGACGTAGGCGAGGCCGCCTCCCAGGAGGGCCGAGGGCGGCCCCAGGATCACGCTCTCCAGGACGAATACCTTCATGATCGAGATCCGGTCCGCCCCCATGGCCATGAGTATCCCTATCTCCTTGGTCCTGCGGCTTATTATCATTATCATGGTGTTGGCGATCCCGAAACCGGATATGATGAAGATCAAGAGGTAGAATATGAGGGAGTAAATCTGCTGGGTCTCCAGCTGCTCCAGAATGTCCCTGCTCTTCTCCTGCCAGCTCTCGGCCTGGTATCGGGTCCTGTTGTTCAGATCGGCGGCTACGGCGGGGGCCGCGTCTATGTCCGAGAGCCTCATCCCCACCTCAGTTACCACGTCCCCCTCTCCCAGGAGGTCCTGGGCGGTCTCCAGGGGGAGGTAGACGAGGGTGCCGTCAAGGCCGGTCCCGGTATCGATGATCCCGACCGCCTTCACCTGGACCGATCTGTCCTGCCGGGTGAGCCGGAAGTCATCGCCCCGCTTCAGCTCCAGATCCTCGGCGAGGTCTGACCCCACCACCGCAGCGAACCTCTTGAACCGCAGGTCGTAGTAGTCGCCCCAGACCATCTCCTCCCTCACTCTCAGGAGGAGGTCCTCCTGGACCGGATCAGCCCCGATGAAGGTGACCCCCTCCACGTTGTCCTTGTACTTGGCCGCCGCCCTTCCCACCAGCCTCGGAGACGATGCCACCACCTCTGGATGCTCTCCGGCGATCTCGGAGAGGGTCCGATAGAGGTAGATGTAGTCCTCGTCCTCCTTGGGGTCCACGGTGACGTGGGCCGAGTTCTCCACGGTGTTCTCGATGAGGTTCGCCCTGTACCCCTCCGTCAACCCTATCAAAACGACGATCACCCCCACCGCCAGAGCCACGGAGAGTATCGTGAAGAGGACCATCTTGGGATTTCCGAGGATATGCCTTTCTGCGATCGCAAGCTCGAACATCTATCTCAACCTCTCAGAGCGACCACCGGGTCCAGCTTTGAAGCTTTGTGGGCGGGGTAGACGCCAGCGACCATGCTCAGGACCAGGGCGAGGAGGGGGAAGGCGACCAGGTCGAAGGGGTCGACCAGGAACTTGATGACGATGGGCTGGGGTGCCGTGGGCATATCGATCGTGTACTGGAGGCTGTGAAAGTAGGCGGAGGCTAGGTAGCCCAGGATGCTTCCTGATATGCCGCCGGCGAGACCCAACATCCCGCTCTCGAAGACGAAGATCTTCCTGATCGAGGACCCATCCGTCCCCATCGCCATCAGCATCCCGATCTCCCTGGTCTTCTCCAAGACCATCATGTTCATGACGTTGGCGATCCCGAAGGAGGCGATGAGAAGGACCAAGGCCAAGATCAGGTTGTTGGAGAAGGTCTCGATGGCCAGGGTCTCCTCGAACTCGGGAAATAGGGTCCTCCAGCTCTCGGCCTCATAACCCCGGGCGGAGATCTCGTCGGCCACCTCGTCGGCCCGATAGGGGTCGGCGATCTGGATGTTGATGTAGGTTATGACGTCCCCCTCCCCCAGAAACTCCTGAGCCGTCTCCAGGGAGACGAAGGCCGAACCGTCCCACTCCTCGACCCCGGTTCTGAATATGCCTGCCACCACCAGGTTCATGGTCTTCGCGTCGGGAAAGCTGGCGACGACGTCCTCGCCGATCTTCACTTCCAGCTTCTGGACCATCTCCTCCCCCAGGACAACCCTCCTCCCGGTAGAGATCGCATAAAAATCGCCCTCGATCATGTACTTGTCGCCGATGCTTGTTACCTCGTTCAGCTGTGCCGGGACGACCCCGGTCATCTCGACGTTCTCGATGTTCTCCTCGAAGGAGAGGGTCGCCGTGCTGCTTAGGGCGGGAGAGACGGCAGCGACCCCGGGTATCGTCCAGACGAACTCGATGAGGGTCTTGTAGAGGTATATGTACTCCTCCCCTTCCTTGGGGGTGACCAGCACGTGAGGCGCGAGCTCGAATATCAGATCAAAGAAGGTCTCGAAGCTGCCATTCATGACGGCCCGAAAGACGATGACTATGGCCACAGCGAGGCCGACGGCCCCTACGGCCAGGGCGGTCTGCCTCTTCCGTGTCTTGATGTGCTTTACCGCCACGAACAGCTCGAGCAAGAGATCACTCCTCAGGGCTTCAGACGCCGTTTTTGCCAATAACCGTTCATCGGATCTTATTTATAGA
>NZ_JBNGCU010000115.1:0-4466 GCF_049974945.1 Methanocrinis sp.
GAATGCATTATCATATCGCGCGTGTCAAATGATGTCACGTCGCATATGTACAAGAATGTGCAATAATGTCAATCATTTGGCGGAGGAAGGTTACTTGTTCGGATTGCCCTTTGAGACGACTTTCTTGGTCATCGCCGCGCCGGCGTTGATCGCCCTGGTGCTCCTCTTCTGGGCGCTCAGGTGGTGAAGAGCTTGGAGTTCAACCTCGAGATGATGGTGATAGTCGCCGTCTACTTCCTGGGGCTGATGGCCGTGGGGGCCTGGGCCTCAAGGAAGGTGAAGACCTCTGAAGACTACATCCTGGCGGGAAGAAACCTCGGCTTCTGGGTCTTCACCATCCTGATCGTCGCCTGCATCTGCAGCGGGATGACGATCCTGGGGACGAGCGGCCTCGGGTACGTCACCGGCTGGCCCACCATATGGGAGCAGGTCTTCGTCCCCCTCAGCGCTGCGGTATGCATCCTCCTCTTCGGAACGAAGCTTCACGCCGTGGGGAGGGAACGGGGCTACTTCACAGTACAGGACTACTTTGCAGACCGGTTCTACAGCAAGAATGGGATTCGGGGGCTCTCGGCGGTTACGGGAATTCTGGTATCGCTGATCTACATGGTGGGCCAGTACGTGGCCATCAGCATGGTCCTGAGCTGGCTCTTCGGTATCTCCTACCATACGGCCCTGATAATATCGGCCCTTATCGTCACCGCCTACGTGATCATGGGGGGGCTATACGCCGTGGCCTGGAACAACCTGATCCAGGGGTTGATGCTGATCATCGGGGTGATCATCGTGGCGCCCGCGGTGATCCACGCCGCGGGAGGACTTGCCCACATCAACGTAGTCCTGGCGGGGATCGATCCCCACTTCGTTCAGCCGTGGTTTCCGGACTGGTATCCGGGGGCGACCGGGCCCTATGCGGGATATGCCTTCGCCACGCCCCTCTTCCTGGTATCGTTCTTCTTCCTCCTCTCCTTCGGCCTGGCCAGCGCTCCTCACGTCATAAACAACGTCTTTGCGGCCCGGGACAGCAAGTACTTCAAGTGGGCCCCCCTGGCCGCATTCTCGATATACGTGGTGGTGATGTACCTGATCAAGATCTCGGGGTTTGCGGGAAGGGTGATGGCCAGCCAGGGGCAGATCAGCCTCCCCACCGGCGTCTCCAACCCTCAGGATTACGCCTTCGTTCTGGGGGCGGAGTACGCCTTCCCCAGCATCATCAGCGTCTTCATCGGGGTGATCGTTCTCGCGGCGGTGATGTCCACCACGGACAGGCTGATGCTGACCATCGGAACCTACTTCGGCTGGGACATCTACAAGAGGTTCCTGCGGCCCGACGCCCGGGACTCGACAGTCACCTTCGTCAGCCGTGCCGCCGTGGCCACCGCGGCCCTTCTGACCCTGATCATGGCCTGGTCCAACCCGCCCGCCCTGCTGGCCTGGCTGATATGGATGGGGATCGGCCTGATGCTCGCCTGCTACGTGGCGCCGCTCTTCGCGGGGCTCTACTGGCGGCGGGCGACCAGAGAGGGGGCGATCTTCTCCATGAGCCTGGGCCTGGTGGGGGCCGGGTTTGCGGGATACTGGCACCAGTTCGTCCATCCGCTCCCGGTCCACTTCAGCCTCTACGGCTTCATAGTCTCGATCCTGGGGATCGTGATCGTGAGCCTTCTGACCTCAAAGCCCTCCGACCAGGTCTTGGACGAGACGATGACCGGGCTTTACATCCGGAGAAAGTAGGCGATAAGCGAGGCCGCAAAGGCGGCCTTAAGCGATAGGGTCTAATATGACGAGGGATAAGGGATGGGCCGGTGGGCCCGTGGTCTAGTCGGTTATGACATCGCCCTTACACGGCGGGGATCACGCGTTCGAATCGCGTCGGGCCCATCAACCCTCGTTCACATTTTCTGTTTTGAATGGCACCAAGCTCTGAGCCTTTTACCATATCTCCTCACCTGTTCTTTACCGACCTTTTCAGGCTGCTTTCTGTCGACAGATTTATCGGCATCCGGGCCAGACCGAACTCTGATCCCGATGCAGAAACCGAAGCGACCCTTCAACAATCGAAACCTCTTCTCCAACCACTATCTCGAAAACCAGATCAAGGCCGCCCCCGAGTGGGCCAGATCTGATCATGAGGTCGCCTTCGGAAAGATCAAGAAGATCTACGAGCGGGAGAGTGCCTTCGTAGGAAACCTCTCCGAGTCGCAGCTGGAGGACCGGCTATTTCGGAGCCTCTTCGCGGTGATCCTACCCAGCTACGAGGTCCAGGGGGCCACAAAGAGCAGGGAGTTTCCCGACTACGCCTTCTTCCCCGACCGGGAGGCGCGGGATCGGGCCCAGGCGGGGAAGGATACCGAGTCCTTCTTCAAAGAGGCCTTTGCCGTCGGCGAGGTGAAGAGGTGGGATGCCGAGCTGGACCGGTTCGGAAAAGACCGGCAGGACAAGAGGAGGAACCCCAGTTTTCAGATCTGGCTCTACCTCCACGAGACCGAGCCGGCCTGGGGTATCCTCTCCAACGGTGCAAAGTGGCGGCTCTACCGGCAGGAGAGGCCGCTGGACGTCTACTACGAGGTGGATCTGGCGGCGATGCTGGAGGAGAAAGATCTTGAGGCCTTTCGGTACTTCTACTACTTCTTCCGAGAGGAGGCCTTCCTACCCAACGAGCGGGGCGAGGTCTTCCTGGAGGAGGTCCTGCGGGGCTCGGCGAGCTACGCTCGGGAGATCGGGGAGAACCTGAAGGAGAACGTCTACCGGGCGATGAAGATCCTGGCCGACGGGTTCATCCGCTGGCCCGAGAACGGCCTCGACCCCAACGATCCGGAGACGAGGGCGCGGGTGCAGAGGAACACCATGATCCTCCTCTACCGTTTCCTCTTCCTCCTCTACGCCGAGGGGAAGGAGCTTTTGGACCTGAGAGACGAGGTCTACGCCAGCTCCTACAGCTTCGACCGGATCAAAAAGGAGGTGGCGATCCGCCTCGACGGTCCCGCTTCCCAGGCCTACCTCCCCATCAAAAGGTCGCTCTGGTCTGACCTCAACGACCTCTTTCGATTGATCGATCAGGGAAGCCGAAACCTGGGGATCGACAGCGTGATCAGCGTTCCCGCCTACAACGGAGGCCTCTTCGACCCCCAGAAGCACCCCGATCTGGCGAAGTGGACGATCGGCGACTCTCGCCTGGCCGAGGCGATCGACCTCCTCTCCCGGTCCGAGGCGGGGGCGGCGGGCGGCGCGGGAAAAAAGAGCGGCAGAGGGCGCAGCAGAGGCGAGGGCGACGAGAACGGCGCCAACGGCGGGAAGGGGTTTGTCGACTACTCGACCCTGGAGATCAGACACCTCGGCTCGATCTACGAGGGGCTTCTCGAGTACAACCTCGCCGTCGCCGAGGAGGACCTGGTCGTCTCCGGCGGCAAGGACCGGCGCTGGGTCCCCCTGGAGGAGTTCAACCAGGGCAAGAAGAAGGAGAAGGGCTTCAGCGAGTTCGGCGAGTTCGAGAGGGCGAGGGCTGGCGAACTATACCTCACCGGTGACCGGGGCGAGAGGAAGGCGACCGGCTCCTACTACACCCCCGACTACATCGTCGACTACATCGTGGAGAAGACGGTGGGGCCGGTCGTCGACGAGCGGTGGAAGGAGGCCCTCTCCAAAAACGAGAGCCTGATCGAGGCCACCCTCTCGGTAAAGGTCCTGGACCCGGCGATGGGGTCGGGCCACTTCCTGGTGGGCGCGGTCGAGTTTCTGGCGGGAAGGCTGATGCGGGCGGCGGAGAGGGATATCGAGTGGGGGTGGGTCGAGGACCGGGGCCAGTTCACTCCAGAGTGGGCGAAGAGGGAGGCGGTCTCTCACTCGATCTACGGCGTCGACCTGAACGAGCTGGCGGTGGAGCTGGCCAAGGTCTCTTTGTGGCTGGTCACCATCGCCAAGGACAAGCCCCTCAGCTTCCTCGATCACCGGCTGAAGCAGGGTAACAGCCTGGTCGGCGCCCGATTCTCAGACCTGATCTCCTACCCAGGGGAGAAGGTGCAGGGAAAGGGGAAAGGGAAAGAGAAAGACAAAGACAAAGGCCAGGTGACCCTCCCCTCCTTCGTCTCGCCCCGCTTCCTCCAGCATTTGATCGGTAAAATAAGGGAGCTGGAGGAGATCGGCGACGACTCCCTCTCCGAGATCAAGAGGAAGGAGGAGGTCTTCGAGGAGTTCCGGTCCCTTCCCGAGTACACCAGGGCAAGAGCGATCGCCAACGTCCACACCGCGGTCTACTTCGGAAACGAGGTGAAGCCCACCACCTACGAGGGGAAGGTGGTCAAGGAGGCGGACGCAGTTTATCACGACCTCTTCTGGGCGGTGGCGGGCAAGGAGGCCGAGTGGCGAAGACCCGCCCTATCCGCCTGGTTCCGGGAGGCTCAGAGGATCGCCGAGGATAAGAGCTTCTTTCACTGGCAGCTGGAGTTTCCCGAGGTCTTCTTCGAAGG
>NZ_JBNGCU010000116.1:0-4446 GCF_049974945.1 Methanocrinis sp.
CTCATCCCGTAGACCTCGTTGAAGGCGATGCAATACCCCTCCCCCGCGAGCTTTCCGGCGGCGTAGGGGGACTTTGGCTCCGGCCTCATATCCTCCCTCTTGGGAAGAACTGGCGAGTCGCCGTATACCGCCGCCGATGAGGCGAAGACGACTTTCTCGGCGCCTGCGTCCCGGGCGGCGACAAGGACGTTCAGCGTCCCCTCGACCCCCACCCGGCTCGTCTGGATCGGGTCCTCCACCGACCTCTGGACCGAGGCGATCGCCGCCTGGTGGAAGACGCAATCGCACCCCTCGAAGGCCTCTTTCAGGAGATCGAGGTCGAGGATGCTCCCCTCGACGAGCTCGATGTCCAGACCCGCCAGGTTCTCTCTTCTCCCGGCGGAGAGGTCGTCGACGACCACCACCTCATTTCCGTCGGCCAGGGCCTCGGCGAGGTTTGAGCCGATGAACCCGGCTCCCCCCGTTATGGCGTACTTCCTGGTCATGGTCGATAGCATCCTCGATTGGAGAATTTTTCTCCCGGAAGATACCTGCAAGTCTCGCAAAGATATTATTCCGACTTGAAAATATGATGCTTAAAATACTTCCTGGAGATGGCCTCCGCCACATCCGTCTGCGCCCTCCTATCATCAGATCAATTCGGACGCTGACGTCTCTCCGCCTCCACTCAGATCAGCCGAGATCTGGAGGAGTGCCCTTCCCCCCTCCCTCTCATCTCCCAAATAAACCTTTTGGCCCCTCACCCAGATCCTCGCCCGAGACCCCCCCTCCCGGCATCAGGCGAGCTTCGCTGCCCTCTCCACTCCCCGCACCACCGCCCGACCGGAAGGGAGGGCGGCGCAAGAGGACCGCGACCCCGGCCCGCGCCCGCGATATCGGGGATTGGTGGCCGCCATCCCCCCTCCAGCCTGAACGGAAGGGATGAGGAGAGTACGACAGAGTCACCGCTCAGAAGATCTCCCCAGATCCTCGAGCATTTTGGCGACGGTCCTCCTGAGGGGCGGAAGATCTTCTGATAAGGAAGCCCATACGACCTCCAGATCCACGTCAAAATAGCCGTGTATCAGCTTGTCGCGCGTCCCCGCAACATCTTTCCAGGGGATCTCAGGATACCTTTTCTTGAGGTCATCGGGCACCCTTTTCGACGCCTCGCCGATGACTTCAAGAACCCGGAGAGCCGCCAAGACCTTCACCTCGTCTCTTGCAAACTCCTCGAAATTGCCGCCCGCCACCATCCTCTCCCCAATCTCTGCATAATGCGCGATATCAAATAGATAATCCCTGGGATCCCCATCTCTCCTCAAACGGCCACCACCTCCTTCAGGACCGCATCTCTGATGCCGGGTTTTAGGTTTTTCTTCATCACCAGATCCACCTTAACCCCCATCTTATCTCCCAGCTCTCGTTCGAGCCGGATTAACTCCCAGAGAGTGGGTGCTCGTTCGAACTCCACAAGAATGTCCAGGTCGCTCTCACCGTCCGCCTCACCTCTGACGTAAGATCCGAAGACCCACAGACGCTTCACAACATAACGATCCGCGAGATAGGGGATGCTTTCCCTCAGCATCCTGACGATCTCATCTAGAGAGGAGCGATCTGCAGTTGGCGAATGGTCGATCATGGTATCACCTGACTTTCATCTTATACTCGAAATGCTTTCAGGAGATATATATATTTTTGAGACCTTCCGGCCCGCCTTTGGACCGCACCCTTGACCACCGCCGCCGCATCGGACGAGGGATCACCTCGGAGGAGAGAAAGAGAGGCCCCAACATCGATACAGAAGCTCCATCGCGCCGATTCCCCGCACCACCGCCCGACCGGAGGGAGAGCGGCGCAAGAGGGGCGCGAACCCCGCCAGCACGCCATCGGGATTAAAGAGCCACCATCCCCCCTCCACAAAAGCATAATACAAGGCAAGGATCATACCCCATCCCAAGATGCTGGTCTTGCACGCAATCTGGGATCGATCCTCCCTTCGCCTCTGGGCGGAATCGTCAGCCCTTCCGGCGGCGGTCAAGCCGTCGCGGGGAAGAATACCCAAAAAGAAGCCCAGACCCCACCCCTTCGCCGTCCCGATAGATATGCTCAACGACGAGATGGCGACGATCTTCGGGATGAACCCCACAGGCGCCGAGCCGATAACGTGCAGGCTGCCCGCCACCAAGAAGGGCCCGCTCCCGTCCCCGGGGCTCATACGGGACGATCTGATCGACCAAGAGCCTTCAGGCCTGTCCCCCTGGCTCATAGACGCCCTCGCCTTCGACCCCCCTTCAGCTCTCGATACCCTCCTCGATCTGCCCGTCCACCCGCCACCGGGGATAGTCTTCGCCAGCTCCTTGGAGTTCTGGATAACAGCGGCCAGGTTCTCCCTCGAACTGATCGCCAGAGAACAGTTTGCTCCCATCGCAATAGAGGGCAAAGCTCGATGGAGACCGATAATCGACGAGGACGACCAAACCCGGCTTCAGACCCTGGCGAAATCCCTGCCGCCCGCCTGCCTCGCCTTCGAGGAGGAGACCTCCTCGAGAAAGGAGCCTCGAAAAGCCGGACCCGACCCCCTCCACCTCGTCACCGGCTTCATCGACCTGACGACCGACGCCTTCGTCCGCCGGTCCCTCATCGCCGAAGAGATCCGCCTCGATCCCCACCCAGCCGGCCGGCGATCCAAAACCGCGCCCCTCCCCCGCCAGTTCCTCCGGGCCCTGGCCGGCGATGACCCCAGCCTCAAGGCCAGCGTCCCGGAGCTGAAGGCCTTCTCTAAAAAGATGGAGGGCTGGATATCCTCGCTCAAGCCCCCCTTCCCCAACGCGCCCTTCCGGACCTGTTTCAGGCTGGACTCGCCCCCGGCCTCCGGAGATGGCAACGGCGAATCATGGCACTTGCGCATATTCTTCCAGGCAAAAGACGACAAAAGCCTCCTCGTTCCGGCAGAAGAGATCTGGAAAGCCCGGTCAGTGACCGCCACCTTCCTCAAAAGAAAGATCAACAACCCCCAAGAACACCTCCTGAGAGACCTGGGCACCGCGTCCCGGATCTCCCCCCAGATCGAGCGGTGCCTGATGGCCGCCTGCCCCTGGGGCCTTGAGCTTGAAGCTCAAGAGGCCTACAAGTTCCTCCGGGAATCAGCGCCCCTCCTGGAACAGAACGGGTTTGGAGTCCTCCTCCCGTCGTGGTGGGAGAAGCGGGGCGCACGCCTCGGCCTGAAACTTAAGCTGATCGATCTCGACGAGGAGACCGAACCTGACCGAGAGATTAGCCGGGGCCTCTTCGGCCTGAAATCGATCGTGAAGTATGACTTGAAGCTCGCCCTCGGCGACTCGCCCCTCACCGAGACGGAGCTTTCCAACCTGATCAACCTCAAGGTGCCCCTGGTCCAAGTCCGGGGCGAATGGGTGGAGCTGCCCCCATCGGAGATAGAGACTGCCATAAAGTTCTTCGAGAAGAGGCGGGAAGAGGGGATAGAGACCATCTCCCTGGGTGAGGCGATCCGCCTGGGCCTGGGCGCAGAAGAGGCCATGGAAGGAGACCTTCCCCTCCTCAAGGTCGAGGCCGAAGGCCGGATCCGCGATATGCTGGAGCGCCTCTCAGGAAAAGGCGAGATCGAGACCGTCGACGTCCCCGCAAGCTTCAGAGGGACCCTCCGCCCTTATCAGGCCAAGGGCCTCTCCTGGCTCAGCTATCTGCACCAGCTGAGGTTCGGGGCCTGCCTCGCCGACGATATGGGCCTGGGAAAGACCGTCGAGCTGATCGCATTCCTCCTCCACGAGCAGGCTTTGGGGACCCGAAAGCCAACCCTTCTGATCTGCCCCATGTCGGTGGCGGGAAACTGGCAACGCGAACTTGAACGTTTCGCCCCATCCCTCCGGGTCATGGTCCACCACGGCGCCGACCGGCTATCCGAAAGGGACTTTGGAGAAGAAGCGAAAGGCCACCACCTCGTCATCACCACCTACGCCACGGCTCAGCGGGACGAAGAGGCCCTGTCGACGATCTGCTGGCAGAACCTCGTCCTGGATGAGGCCCAGAACATCAAAAACCCCCAAGCCAAACAGACCAAGACCATAAAGAAGCTCAAGGCCGACCAGAGGATCGCCCTCACCGGAACCCCGGTCGAAAACCGCCTCTCGGAACTCTGGTCGATCATGGACTTTTTAAACCCCGGCTACCTGGGTCCCGCCAAGAAGTTCCACCAGACCTTCGCTCTGCCCATCGAGAGGTACCGGGACCAAGACCGAGCCGAACGCCTCCGGCGAATGACCCAACCCTTCATCCTCCGCCGGCTCAAGACGGATCCAGCAATCATCAGTGACCTGCCTGAGAAGGTCGAGTCGAAGCTCTACTACCACCTCACCCCCGAACAGGCCACCCTCTACGGTGCCGTCGTCGAGGATATGCTGGCAAAGATCGAATCCTCCGCCGAGATCCAGCGCAGAGGCCTGATCC
>NZ_JBNGCU010000117.1:0-4442 GCF_049974945.1 Methanocrinis sp.
ATCTTCACTCCGAAGAGCCTCTCGAACTTATCGTACTTGGCCCGCGCCCGGTAGATGTTCTGGCGGGTGTAGACCTCTCCCCGCTCAAACCTCTCCATATCCCTCAGCTCCGCGGGGGTGAAGACCACCTCCAGCTCCTCTCTGGAGATCTCGGAGATGCTCGACCTCCTGGCCCCCTCCTTCTCCGATCGTTCGGGCTCTGCGGCCACAAGGTCGGTGTCCTCCTTCCAGGACCAGGATCCGTCGTACCGGGCGAGGATCATCCTCTCGCATTCACTGCAGCGGGCCGCCACCATCCAGCCCTCGGAGACCTGGTAGAGGGCGAGGGAAGATAGCTCCCCACCGCAGAAAGAGCAGAACCCAGCCAGGTCCCCCTCCCCCGAGCTGGGCTCGAACCTCTCTCCCTCAAAATAGAGGCGTCTCTCTTCCAGATCTATCCGGCACATGGCTAGCTTTTATCTCTGGCCCAGGACGTCGGCCATGGCGTATATCCCGCAGGGGGCGCCCGCCACCCATCGGGCGGCCCGCACCGCTCCGCTGGCGAAGGCCTGTCGGCTGTGGGCCTGATGTCTTATCTCCAGACGCTCGCCGGGCCCTGCGAAGAGAACGGTGTGGTCGCCGATGATATCTCCCGCCCTCACGGCGTGAACACCGATCTCTTCGCCCCGAAGCCCCTGCCCCACCCTTCCGTAGACGGCTTCGCTCTTGCCGGTCGCCCTCTTCAGGATCCGGACGGCCTCCGCCGCCGTCCCGCTGGGGGCATCCATCTTGTTTCTGTGGTGGGCCTCGACGACCTCGATGTCATAGCCCTGCAGAGACCTCGCCGCCACCTCGATCAGCCTCCAGAATAGGTTGACTCCCTGGCTATAGTTCGGCGAGATGACGGCGGCCGCCCGCCCCTCGATCGACCGGGCCATCTTCTCCTTCTGGTCCTCGGAGAAGCCGGTGGTCCCCACCACCAGGTCCACGCCGAGGTCGGCGGCCACCCGAACGTTCTCGACCGTGGCCGAGGGCGTGGTGAAGTCGATGAGGACCTGGGCCCCGGATCTCTGGAGTACTTCGGCCAGCTCCGAGGCGTCGGAGACGGCGACACCTCTGCCCAGGGGGTCTCCGACCCCTCGAACGTCGAAGCCGGCCACAAGCTCGAGATCATCGAACCTTCCGATCTCATCTGTGATCAGCTGGCCCATCCTTCCTTTGGAGCCAGCTACCGCGATCTTCGTGGTCATCGAAACTCGCCCAGGTGGTCGACGGTCTCTTTCAGCCTCTTCTCGTTCTCCTCCGACATCGGCGCGAGGGGTAGCCTCAGGGGGCCCGCGGCAAGCCCTATCATCCCCGTGGCCGTCTTCACAGGGATGGGGTTTGTCTCCAGGAAGAGTGCCCTTGCCAGGGGGGCCAGCTCATAATGGATCCGCCTCGCAGTCGCTAGGTCTCCTTGCAGCATCGCCTCCACCATCAACACCATCCTTCTCGGGGCAACGTCCGCGACCACCGATATGACGCCCTTGCCACCGAGGGCCATTATGGGGAGGGTGAGGTTGTCGTCCCCGGAGAGGACAACGAAATCCTCGTCTTCTGTCATCTCGATGATCCTCGAGATCTGGGGGATGCTGCCGCTCGCCTCCTTGATCCCCACGACGTTCTCGATCCTGGCCAGCTCCGCCACCACCTCAGGCTTGAGGTTGATTCCGGTCCGGGAGGGGACGTTGTAGAGTATCAGGGGCAGATCGCAGCTCTCGGCCACGGTCCTGAAGTGGGCGATCATGCCCGGATCGTTGGGCTTGTTGTAGTAGGGGGTGATCAAGAGGGCAGCATCGGCGCCGGCATCTTCGGCATGCTTGGTAAGCTCCACGGCCTCGCGGGTGTTGTTGGAGCCGGTGCCCGCCACTACCCTTACCCTCGAGGAGTCGACTGCGATCTCGACGACCTTCTTGTGCTCCTCGAAGGTCAGCGTGGCGGACTCGCCCGTGGTGCCGCAGGGAACTATGCCGGAGACGCCAGCCTCGCCGAAAAACTCGATATTCCCCCTAAAGCCCTCTTCGTCCAGCTCTCCGTCCTCTTTGAAGGGAGTGATGACGGCTGGCAGCACACCTTCAAACATCCACCTTACTCCCCTCTGGTCTGGACCCGGCGGCTGATGTAGCCCGCGACTCGGTTGCGGATGGTCTTGTACTTGATGTCGGTGTACTCAGACACCATATCTTTGTTATGCTCGAAATCGTTGTTGAAGACACCCTGGTGGGTCTTCATCAGGTCATCTGCAAAATTCTTGATGTAGTTCGGCTTTACACTTCCCATATCGGACACTCCAAATAAAGAACCGCAATTTCAGAGCATCAAACTTCAATTTATAGGTTCCCGTCTGGCGGGATGCACCCGGCTATCCGGACCGCAAGATCTGCCACCTCACCGGCAGAGCTGCCTAGAAGCCTGATCATCGGCTCCTTTCCAACCCCGCCCCCGTCCCAGACCACCTTAGGCACAGAACCAGTAGCTTGGGACGACCCGGCCTCGAATCCGGGCCCCAATCTGAAGCTTTTTATCGCCTCCGCCGTGCCCCAGCTCATCGTCTTCGTGCCCGGAGGCTCATCTTCTCTGCTGAAGTGAGATGTGGACAAGCCGAGAATCCGGATCGACTCCAAGATGTCGGGGCCGAACCTGATGTTCATCCCGGCTCTCGTCCAGGGATCGAAGCACATGGCCGATAAAAGTATCCTAGCGACGTGACTGCTCGCCCCGAACCGGACAGGACCGCAGGCTTTGACTCTCGGCCCCACTCTCACCATCCTCCCCTCTACGGCGGCGACGTCCCCGGAGCCCGAGGCGCCCGATATAGCCATCCCCAGGTTTGATCCCACCTCTGGGATCAGATGGCGAACGGCGGACTGCTCGCAGAGGAGGTCAACGCCCCTCTGGACCTCCGTCAGGACGTCGTACCTCTCGGCCCGTTTCAGGGCTTCTCCAAAGGGGTTCACCGGCGATGCCCCCCCGCCGACATCGATGCTATTTTTGACCGAGGCCGCAGCGAATCTCTTCGCGGCACCTGCCGCCCTCTCCAGATCCATGCCCCGGGCCAGATATGCGGTGAGGGCGGCGGAGTAGGTGCAGCCAACACCGTGGTTTCCGCCAGCCACCCTCTCACCGCGGATGACGAAGTGGCCTTCGGCCGTCACCAGAACGTCATTTCCTTCAAGATGGCCGCCGGTGACGACGACGGCCCCGGCCCCCAGGTCGATGATCGCAAGGCCCGCCTCCAGAGCGCTCTTCTCGTCGGAGACCTTGATGCCGGCGATCGCCTCGGCCTCGAAGATGTTGGGGGTGATGACCCGCGCGAGGGGTATCAGCCTATCGCAGAGTAGGTCGAGGGCGGGGGAGTCGAGGAGCTGGCCTCCGGCCTCGGCCGCGATCACCGGGTCCACCACCAGAGCGATTCTTCCTTCCTCGAAATACTCCGCCACCTTTGAGACGATCTCTTTTGAATGGAGCATCCCGGTCTTGGCGGCGGAGATCTCATAGTCCGAAAAGAGCGCCTCCATCTGGGCCGCGACCGCCTCGGTCGCCAGCGGATAGACCCCCCTAACGCCAAGGGTGCTCTGGGCCGTCGCGGCGGTCAACGCGGAGGCTCCGTGAAAGCCCAGGGCGGCGAAGGTCTTGATGTCGGCCTGGATTCCAGCTCCCCCAGAGGAGTCGGAACCGCCTATGGTGAGAAGGACCTCTCCCATGGATCACCTGCGACCTTTTGCCTTCGTCTCCGCCTCCCGGACCAGCTCCTCGGAGAGATCGTACTTCCGAGCTATCTTGAGGGCGTTGTTGTAGAGGCCGGAGTCCATCTGCATCGAGTAGACCCTCTCTGCAGCCTCGATCCTCATATCGTCGGGAAGCTCGAACTGAACTGCGATCTCGGCGGCATTCTTGGCGAGGCCGAAGTCCATGCTCTTCTTGAAGGCCATGACCGCCGCCTCCCTCACCATCTCCGAGGGCAGGTCGAACTTCTTGGCGTACTCTGCCGCGGCCTTGTAGTGCTCATGGTCGACCTTCCTCCGAAATGACCTTGCCGCCGCAGCTTTGGCGAGGTCTTCGGGGAGGCCATAATCCTTGGCGAGGCCGGCTGCGATCGAGTACTCCCCCTGGTTGAGGAGCCTCTCGTACTCTTTCGCCACTGAGTTATGAAGCATATCCGAAGGTAGGGAATGGTCCTCTTTGATCTTCGCCGCCTCACTGTACTGGCCCTGAGCCATCTTCTCTTCAAAGAGCTTCGCCGCTTCAGTAAACCCTTTGTCTGCCATGATCAAAACACCTCAAAGCCCATAATCTGTCCTCATACTATAAAAATCAAAGCAAGGTCATCGAAGGGCCGTGACGAAGGCGTACTGGCTGGCGGTGGGGAGCTTCCGCCTCAGCTCCCTTATCTCCGGCATGTAGATGATCACCATCTTCCGATC
>NZ_JBNGCU010000118.1:0-4372 GCF_049974945.1 Methanocrinis sp.
CTTATTTATGAATCTATCTATTTAAACTATGTACAAAACGGGAATTTAATTATTAATTATATATTGCAGAATCCCGGACTCCGGCGGCATGTGACATAATATCAGAGATTGAATTAGCATTAATATCGTATATTTTTGTTTGTAAATAGATTTTATTAACTTTTCTTCGAATAACTGGATCGTTAAATTATACTAACTATGGCAAACCTCTTAAGCAAGAGGTGAAATAGGAGCTGAGAGGAGCTAAAGCCCAAAAGACGTACCTCCGCCAGATGCTGCGTTCGGAACGCCAATTAATCTGAAAACTTACTTATCCGTCCCATCGCCCGCCGCCCCTGCCGCCCACCCCAAGCGGCACGGCAACGCGGCACGGTGGCGGCATTGCGGCGGAGCCGGTGCCGGTGCCGGGTCCGGGGACGGAGATGGAGACGCGGAAAGTCCGAGGTGAAGATCACGATGAACCCAACGACCGAGATCAACTGGAACGAGGTTTGGATAGATCAGATGAAGAGGAACCGGGAAGTGAGCACCGCCCGTGAGTGCGCCCGGATCTGGGAGAGCCGGGAGAGCGCCCTCAAGTTCTGGAACACCTCCAAAGAGAACAGCGGCCGCGTCGAAGATACGATCGCGGGAACCGAGATCACCCCCGAGTCGAGGGTCCTGGACATCGGCTCAGGCCCCGGAACCCTGGCCATCCCCTTCGCAAAGCGGGTGGCCAGCGTCACCGCCGTGGAGCCCGCCGAGGGGATGCTCTCGGTCCTCAAAGAGAAGATGACCGAGGAGGCGGTCATTAACATCGGGATCGTCCAGAAGCGGTGGGAGGACGTCTCCGTCGCCGAGGATCTGGACCCGCCCTACGACGTGGTGATCGCCTCCTTCTCCCTGGGGATGCCCGACATCCGGGCGGCGATCGAGAAGATGATCGCCTCCGCCGGCCCGGGTGGGCACATCTACCTCTACCACTTCGCAGGTGAGACCCACTGGGACCGGGACTGCCGGAGCCTGTGGCCGAGGCTCCACGGTCGGGACTACCAGCCCGGCCCCAAGGCTGACGTCCTCTACAACGTCCTCTACTCGATGGGGATCTACCCTCACGTCCGGACCTTCCGCCTCCAGCACAGCCAGCGCTTTTCCAGCATGGAGGAGGCGATGGAGCACTTCCGCAGCCAGTACCGCATAACGACGGCGGAGCAGGAGGCGATCGTCCGGGAGCATCTGGGCCGGGTTCTCGTAGAGGAGAACGGGGGCTTCAGCCTCCCGGCGTCGTCGATCAGGGTCAAGATCTGGTGGGAGAAATAGGCCGAAGGAGTAAGAAGGGGTAGAAGGGCGAGGCTACAGAGAGTATCCGATCTCTCGCAGGTACTTTTTGGTCAGCTCCAGAAACGTCTCGGCGCTCTCGACCATCGCCTCTGCCTCCTCTTCCGACGGCATAAACAGGATGTCGTAGTCGCACCGTTGGCGTTCTCTGAAAGCCTTGACCAGATACTTGTGGAGGTTCGCGGGCAGTAGCCCCTCCTTTACGAACTCCTTGCCGAAAGATGCTATGACTGCAGAGTGCTTCGCAAATTTCAGGTCCTTGGACAAGAGCAGGGCTTCGGCGCAGTAGAACATGGCATAATAAGCCCTTGAAGACGAAAACTCGTAATACTCCGAGTCTATCAGCACCCTGGCGGCGTCCAGGCTCCTCTCGGCCTTCTCCAACAGGGCCTCCATCTCCCGCTGGTACCTCATATCACTACCCCATCCTCCTTCACGCTCAGGAGAAATGGAGTGCTGTATTCCTGGAAGGTCTTCGAGGGATAGACGATGGCCGAGATCACCACGTCGTGCCTCAGGGAGCGTTCCGCGATCAGATCGTCTATCGCATCCCTCTCCGCCCGGCTCAGCTCCCCCTCGGCGAGGATCACCAGGTCCACGTCTGAAGACGCCGAATAATCCCCTCTCGAATAGGAGCCGAAGAGGAGGAGCCCGACCAGCTTATCTCCCAGCGCCTCTTTCATCTCGGCCTTCAGCTCTTCAAGGAGCTTCAAAACAGCCTCGCGGTCCAATCTTTCAATCCTCCAACACGGCGTATTTGTTTGCTGGCGTCATCTAGATTTTGCCTAATCTCCATCCATAGTGATCGCCAATGAAATAAATATATTTTCGAATGCTGCTACCATTTCATCGCGTTTAGGCAACATCGAGAGGACGATGGCGGGAACCGCGATCAACCCCGAGTCGCGGGTCCTGGACATCGGCTCTGGCCCCGGCACCTGGCCCTCCGAGCCTTCGCCTCTGCCGCCTTTCCGTTCTATCCCATCTCCACTCTACCCGGCATTTCTGGGATCTAGGGCCGGACGTAGGCCCAGCCATCGGCCTGCTTTTTCACCACCTCTCCCGTTCCTGTGGGGACGACCTCGGCCAGGTCGAGAAACTCCCCCTCATCCAGCTTCATGGCCTTGATGCTCTTCGAACAGATGACGAATCGCACGCCTCTGGCGGCCAGCTCATCGACCCTATCGCCATAGGGGCCGGTCTTGAGGAGGGCTTTGACGCCGTCGGAGTTGGCCACCACCTCCGCCTCCACCTGGTCTTCGCCCAGCTCGGCCAGGAGGTTTCTAACGTTGTTCAGGGCGAGGTTCGCCCTTTCGGTCTCGGTCAGATGGAAGACGGCTCGATATCTCTTCACGACGAATCCTCCTCATATTCAGGTGGATTTGATGATGCACTTCATCCTTAATCTAACTGCCCAAGCGGCGTATTCATCTGCAGCCACCACGTCCAGAACCATCCGCCTGCGGCGGTAGCCAGCGGTTCGCCAGCATGGAGGAGGCGATGGAGCACTTCCGCCACCAGCGCCGCATATCGACGGCGGAGCAGGAGGCGATCGTCCGGGAGCACCTGGGTCGGGTCCTCAAGGAGGAGAACGGGGGCTTCAGCCTACCCGCATCGTCGATCAGGGTCAAGATCTGGTGGGAGAAGGAATAGCAGAAGGACGAATTGGTTGAAAGCTGAAGGAAAGGCTTCTTAATTGGGGAAGGGGCCGGGGCTCGTTCGGCCAGTCCATCGACTTCGGCCCTGGGGCCATTCGAGTGAAGCTGTGCTTTGTCGCCTGGTGGTAGGCGAGAACCTGGTCGAGCTCTTGGGACAATTCGAGATCCTCCTCTTCGGCCTCGGGCGGCGGGGGCGGGGTTTGGCCTCCTTCCATGGTCGATATGTTTTGTCATCAAAAGGACTAAACTTTTTCGGCGAGATGGCCGACGCCTCCAACGGTCGGATCTACCCTAACGTGAGTCTCTGGGATCTATGGCCGGACGTAGGCCCACCCATCGGCCTGCTTTTTCACCAGCTCTCCCGTTCCTGTGGGGACGACCTCGACCAGGTCGAGAAACTCCCCCTCATCCAGCTTCATGGCCTTGATGCTCTTCGAACAGATGACGAATCGCACGCCTCTGGCGGCCAGCTCATCGACCCTATCGCCATAGGGGCCGGTCTTGAGGAGGGCTTTGACGCCGTCGGAGTTGGCCACCACCTCCGCCTCCACCTGGTCTTCGCCCAGCTCGGCCAGGAGGTTTCTAACGTTGTTCAGGGCGAGGTTCGCCCTTTCGGTCTCGGTCAGATGGAAGACGGCTCGATATCTCTTCACGACGAATCCTCCTCATATTCAGGTGGATTTGATGATGCACTTCATCCTTAATCTAACTGCCCAAGCGGCGTATTCATCTGCAGCCACCACGTCCAGAACCATCCGCCTGCGGCGGTAGCCAGCGGTTCGCCAGCATGGAGGAGGCGATGGAGCACTTCCGCCACCAGCGCCGCATATCGACGGCGGAGCAGGAGGCGATCGTCCGGGAGCACCTGGGTCGGGTCCTCAAGGAGGAGAACGGGGGCTTCAGCCTACCCGCATCGTCGATCAGGGTCAAGATCTGGTGGGAGAAGGAATAGCAGAAGGACGAATTGGTTGAAAGCTGAAGGAAAGGCTTCTTAATTGGGGAAGGGGCCGGGGCTCGTTCGGCCAGTCCATCGACTTCGGCCCTGGGGCCATTCGAGTGAAGCTGTGCTTTGTCGCCTGGTGGTAGGCGAGAACCTGGTCGAGCTCTTGGGACAATTCGAGATCCTCCTCTTCGGCCTCGGGCGGCGGGGGCGGGGTTTGGCCTCCTTCCATGGTCGATATGTTTTGTCATCAAAAGGACTAAACTTTTTCGGCGAGATGGCCGACGCCTCCAACGGTCGGATCTACCCTAACGTGAGTCTCTGGGATCTATGGCCGGACGTAGGCCCACCCATCGGCCTGCTTTTTCACCAGCTCTCCCGTTCCTGTGGGGACGACCTCGACCAGGTCGAGAAACTCCCCCTCATCCAGCTTCATGGCCTTGATGCTCTTCGAACA
>NZ_JBNGCU010000119.1:0-4297 GCF_049974945.1 Methanocrinis sp.
GCGGCCTCGACGGGCGGGCAGAAGAGCCATCTGAATATCCTCTCTTGAATCATCGATGCCGGGAGGATCGCTGCAAAGCCGAGCATCACCCCTCCGTTGTAGTTGCTCATCATGGTGGCGTCGCTGGTGAGGACAATCCTTTTGCCTGACATCTGATGGGGCCATCTCGTTGATCCCAGATAACGGTGTTGAGCCGACCGAGATCCCACAAGCCTTTAATAGATCCCGCCTTCAGAGGGGAAGTTCGTGCAGGAGAAGTCGTTGTCGGAGATCAACGAACGCATCCGGGACGGCAGCGTTCGGGTGGTCACTGCGGAGGAGATGCCGGACCTGGTGGACGAGCTTGGCACCGATGGTGCGGTGCGCGAGGTGGACGTCGTCACCACCGGCACCTTCGGAGCCATGTGCTCCTCCGGTCTCTTTCTAAACACCGGCCACAGCGATCCGCCGATAAAGATCTCCAAGGCCTGGCTGAACAACGTGGAGGCCTACGGCGGGATCGCCGCCGTGGACCTCTTTCTGGGTGCCACCCAGCCGTCCGAGGACCGGGGAGACGAGTACGGCGGAGCCCATGTGATGGAGGATCTCGTACTTGGCAGGGAGGTCGAGCTTCGGGCCCGGGGCGCCGTCACCGACTGCTACCCCCGCTTCGACCTGGAGACGACCCTCAGGCTCGACGACTTCAACCAGGCCGCCATGGTCAACCCCCGAAACTCCTACCAGAGGTACGCTGCGGCCACAAACTCGACGGAGAGGACTCTGCACACCTACATGGGTACCCTCCTCCCCCGCTACGGGAACGTCAGCTACAGTGGGGCCGGTGCCCTCTCGCCGATACCAAACGACCCCGACTTCGAGCAGATCGGCGTCGGGACCAGGATATTCCTCTGCGGCGCCCAGGGTTTCATCGTCGGCTCGGGAACCCAGCACCTGCCTCAGGAGGGGTTCTCCACCCTGATGGTGACCGGCGACCTCAAGGAGATGAACAATGAGTTTCTGAGGGCAGCCACCTTCCAGGACTACGGCCCGAGCCTCTACGTCGGCCTGGGGGTCCCCATACCCGTCCTCAACGAGAAGATAGCAAAGAAGACCGCGGTCAGGGATCGAGATATCGTCACCGAGATCGTCGACTACGGCGTCCCGAGGCGAGGACGGCCCGCGGTTAGGAGGGTGAACTACGAGCAGCTCTACTCCGGGCTGGTCGAGATAGACGGGGCTGAGGTGAGGACATCGGCCCTATCCAGCCGCCACGTCGCCAGGAAGGTGGCCTCTGCCTTGGGCGACTCCATCAGTAGGGGCGAGTTCTTCCTCTCGGAGTCGGTGAAGCCCCTTCCTGCCGTCGGCAGAAACAGCCCCATGAAGCAGACCCGGGAGTTCCTCCTGGTGGGGGACGTCATGAGCTCGGAGGTGGTGACGGTCCGCGAGGATATCTGCATAAAGGAGGCGGCTCAGATGATCATCGGCGGGACCTTCGACCACCTGCCGGTCGTCTCGGCTGAGGGGAAGCTGATAGGGATGGTCACCGCCTGGGACATCTCCAAGGCCGTGGCCAGCGACAAGACCTCCCACATCTCCGAGATGATGACCCGCAAGGTCTTCATCGCCAGCCCCGACGAGCCCCTGGAGCTGGCGGCCCGAAAGCTCGACCACCACAAGATATCTGCCCTGCCGGTGGTGGATAAAGATCATCAGGTCATAGGGATGGTAACCAGCGACCACCTCAGCAGGCTCTACGGGAGGAGGCGGTCCCTTTGAAGCTCTTGCTCCACGTAGCTCCGGGGATCGTCCGTAAGCCGATCGTCTCCTCGGTGATCCTGGAGACGAAGGCCCTCATAAACATAGAGAGGGCGAAGGTCGACGCCGTCTCCGGCGAGATCGTGGTCGACGTCGATTCCGAGAAGTGCGGCGAGGTGAAGGCCGCCTTCGAGGAGAAGGGGGTCAGGGTCGTCCTCCTGGAGAACCCGATCATAAAGGACGAGGACGAGTGCATCCACTGCGGGGCATGCATATCGATCTGCCCTACGGGGACCTTCCGTTTCGAGGGATCAGAGGTGGTGGCCGACGCCGGAAAGTGCGTCCAGTGCGCAGCTTGCGTTCTGGCCTGTCCCCAGAGGGCGCTGAGGCTGATCCTGAAGTAACCTCCATCCGGCGAGGTCAGGGCCGGATCTGCTCGACGTGGCCCCGGAGCACCTCGCCGGGCCGGCCCCTATAGCCCGGAGCGATCACCGTCCCCGGGTATATGGAGGTATTGATCCCGGTCTTGACGTCGTCGCCGATGATGGCTCCTAGCTTTCGCCTGCCGCTGTCCGTGCTCTCTCCTCTGATGTAGGAGCGGATCTTGGCGTCGTCGTGACGGAGGTTTGCAACGATGGTCCCCGCCCCGAAATTGCAGTTGGATCCGATGACGCTGTCGCCGACGTAGCTGAGGTGGGCTACGTTCGTTCCGGCCATGATGGCGCTGTTTTTGATCTCCACGGCGTTGCCCACCCGGACGCCGTCGCCGATGCAGGTGTGAGGCCGGATGAAGCAGTTCGGGCCGATATCGCACCCCCTACCTATCAAGACCGGACCGACGATGTAGGATCCGGACCTTATGGTCGAGCCCTCGCCTACGGAGACGGGGCCGGAGAGGGTGGCGCCGGGCTCTACATCGCCCTGGATGCCGCGGTCGCTCTGCGAGATGAGGGTCCTGTTCGCCTCCAGGACGTCCCAGGGCCGACCGAGCTCGATCCAGTCCTCGATCTCCACCACCCGCACCTCTTCGCCCCGGGAGAGGAGGCCGTTTATGCCGTCGGTGAGCTCGAACTCGCCCCTGACGGATGCGGGAGCGCCTCGGAGCGCCCCGAAGATCGTCCGGTCGAAGAGGTAAATTCCGGCGTTGGCCAGGTTCGATGGCGGACGAGGGCTCTTTTCGACGACCGATCTGAGCAGCCCGTCCTCCGTCTCCAAGACGCCGTACCTGGAGGGGTCCTCCACCTCCTTGGCGGCGACGGCCGGGCCCCCCGCCCCCAGGACCCTCTTCAGAGAGAGTGTGTCCGTCAGAACGTCGCCGTTCAGGACCAGAAACCTCTCCTGGGCTCGATCTTCTGCGGCCATCAGGGCGTGGCCGGTCCCCAGCTGCTCCTCCTGGACGACGTAGTCGATCTCCACCCCGAACCGGTCTCCATCCCCGAAGTGGTCCCTGACGGCCGATGACCGGTAGCCCACCACGAAGACGAACTCTTCGACGCCGGACTGGATCGACCTATCGACCAGATGCTCCAAGAAGGGTCCGCCTCCGACCGGGACCATCACCTTGGGCCTGGTGAGGGTGAGAGGCCGCATCCTGCTCCCTTCGCCTGCTGCCAGAACTATCGCCTGCAATAGAAATCCTCCGATCTTTCATATCAGTCTCAAACGCTCGGCCAGGGTCTCCCCCGATCCGCCAGTCCCCCTCGATCCCGTGGCCGGGGATACGTTCACCCAGAGGTGGAGATCTCTATAAGGGGCGGTGAAGTTATCCTCCCTGTAGAGCAGAAACTCCAGCTTCTGATCGGGGCCGGGATCTTCCAGGACGTAACCTGTTGGCCGCTCCCAGGTCTCGTTGTGGTCCAGGGTCGCCTCCGTCTCCAGCATCGTTCTGTTGTTGAACTCGACCAGCATGGTGTAGTTGACCGGCCGATACTCGTGGTTGACGATTCCCACGATGACGATGCTCTCCTCGCCCGAGGCCACCTCGGTGGGGTAGTCGTAGGCCATACCCCCCGGCCCCAGTATGTAGAACTCGGTGAACTTCTCGCCCTCTTTGGGGGTGACTATCACGTAGACCAGAGCGGAGACCGAGCTCAGTATCGCCATCACCAGCACCACGGTCAGAAGCTTGTCGAGCCTGCTGGTCTGGTCCGCCGTCATCTCATCCTTGACCGATCTGAGGCTCTGGCGGAAGGGGACGGAGAACCTCTCCTCCGCGGGGAGCGGTGCCCGTCTCGCCTGGGCTGCGGCCAGAAGGGCGATGGTGAAGATCGATAAGGAGACGACGACGGGGACGAGCCTTATGCCCCAGGGGGTGTAGTTGAGCCCGAGGCCGATCAGCGGCACCACGGCGATGCTCAGGCCGAAGCTGAGGGCGACCCGCTCTATCCCGTCCAGGTCGTCTTTATGAGGAAATAGGGCCGCGATCAGGGCGTAGCCGGGCAGAAAGAGGACCATGACCAGGCCGACGGGAACGCGAAGGGGCAGGTCCGAGAGCGGCGGGACCAGGGTGAGGGCCAAGGTCGAGAGGACGAGAGCCGCCGAGATCAGGAGGTCTGCAGGCACC
>NZ_JBNGCU010000120.1:0-4271 GCF_049974945.1 Methanocrinis sp.
TACAACCTCATAAAATAGGAGTGCTCCCCTTCAACTACGTTTTTTTGCTGCATCAATTATTTTAACTTTTTCTATTATAGTATGTCCAATTTTGTCCTATTCAAAAAAGCATAGGTATGAAACCGTGCCATCGGAATCATCACCATGAGTTCTGGCCATGCTTTGAGCCTCACCGCGTTTCCAGCCCTCTGACGAAAGGTCTGACTAGATGTGGATAATTTTGCCCCGGTTAATCGCCATCTCGACTTGGAAGTTCAGCTCCGCGGTTATCGCCTTGCAGACCCCCAGCTTCTCGGTAGTCGTCCCGTCGCTGCGGCGAACCTACCGATCGTCTCGATGGAGATCTTCCGCCCGCCACCATCACATAAGCCCATAATAAAGAGCGTAACCAGTGGAACGATTCGGAGAAGGTACAATCCTGCAACTTTGAGGAGCCCGAAAAAATCTTCGGTCCAGCTTGGGGATCCGGCGGCTGAAAGGACATATCCGGTTCGTCTCGACCCTCCGGTTCCCACAGAACTATCTGCAGAGCTGCCCATCTCTCAAAAACTCCTGTCGAAAGGTTGAACTAGATGGCCCCTTCTGTAGCTGGAAGAACGAAGGTGGTTTCCGTTGCAGTTGCTCTTAATCCACTCTGATTACATCGAGTTTGAGGCCAAGAGGCCGACCCCCGTCGCCGAGAAGGTGGAGGAGTCCGAGAAGTCGGGACGGCTGGAGGAGGCCCTCTGCGCCTTCATCGCCGTCGAGAAGATCGATGAGGACGACGTCCCGGCGGTCGTCGCCGAGGGCGCCGAAGAGATAGCCAAAGTCGCCGACCAGGTCAAGACCGGAAGGATCATGCTCTACCCCTACGCCCACCTCAGCTCTCAGCTCTCCTCTCCCGCCGCCGCGGTCGAGGTCCTGAAGGGGATGGACGAGGCCCTGAGGGAGAACTACGAGGTGGCTCGAGCGCCCTTCGGCTGGTACAAGGCCTTCAAGCTCAGCTGCAAAGGCCACCCCCTCTCGGAGCTCTCCCGCTCCATCAGGCTCGGCGAGGGCGCCGGGGCAGGGGGCGCCGTTGCCTCCGCTGCGGCTTCCGGCGTCGGCGCGGGCGCAAAGGTACCGGCGAGGGAAGAGGTGGTATCCGAAGCCCTCAAGGCCGAGGAGAAGGCCGTCTCCATCTGGAGGGTCATGACCCCCGAAGGCGTAATGCTCGAGCCCGAGAACTTCGACTTCTCGGGGCACGAGAACCTCAAAAAGTTCGTCGACTACGAGATCTCCAAGAGCAGGGCCGTGGAGGCCGTCCCGCCCCACGTGGATCTGATGAGGCGGCTCGAGCTGGTCGACTACGAGCCGGGCTCCGACTCGGGGAATATGAGGTACTACCCCAAGGGTAGGCTGGTCAAGTCGCTCCTGGAGTCTTACGTACTGGAGAGGGCGGCGGAGATGGGGGCGATGGAGGTGGAGACTCCCATCATGTACGACATGTTCCATCCCACCCTCAAAAAGTACCTGGATCGGTTCCCGGCGAGGCAGTACTCCATCGAGGCCGAGAAGAGGAGCTTCTTTTTGCGGTTTGCGGCATGTTTCGGCCAGTTTCTGATGAGCCACGACATGACCCTCTCCTACCGGTCGCTCCCCCTGAAGATGATCGAGATGACCCGCTACTCCTTCCGCCGCGAGCAGCGGGGGGAGCTGGTGGGCCTGAGGAGGCTGCGGGCCTTCACCATGCCCGACATGCACACCCTCTGCGCCGATATGAATGGCGCGACCCGGGAGTTTGAGAACCAGTACCAGGCCTCGATCTCGGTCCTGGAGGAGGCGGGCCTCGACCTCGACGACTACGAGGTGGCGATCAGGTTCACCAGGGAGTTCTACGACCAGAACAGGGAGTTTGTGGAAGGGCTGGTCGGGATAGTCAACAAGCCCGTCCTCATCGAGATGTGGGAAGAGCGGTTCTTCTACTTCGTCCTCAAGTTCGAGTTCAACTTCGTCGACGCCCTGGACAAGGCCTCCGCACTCTCCACGGTCCAGATCGACGTCGAGAACGCCGAGCGCTACGACATAAGCTACACCGACGCCGACGGCACCCTCAAAAGGCCGATCATCCTCCACTGCTCGCCCTCCGGTGCCATCGAGCGGCTGATCTTCGCCCTCCTGGAGAAGGCCCACCGGGACTCGACGGAGGGGAAGGTTCCCATGCTCGCCACCTGGATCTCGCCGACCCAGGTGAGGGTAATTCCCGTGGCCGAGCGCCACCTGGTCCGGGCCGAGGAGGTCGAGAGAGCCCTGGGCTTCAGGACCGACATCGACGACCGGGACGAGACCGTCGGAAAGAAGATCCGTGACGCCGGGCGCGAGTGGGTGCCCTATGTCGTCGTCATCGGCGACTCCGAGCTGGAGTCGGGGAGGCTCGCCGTCACCGTCAGGGCCGAGTCGGAGCCGAAGAAGCCGAAGAAGGTGGAGATGACCACAGAAGAGCTTAAGGCGAGGATCGCAGTCGAGACGGCAGGAAAGCCGTGGAAGAGGCTCCCTCTGCCGGTGAAGCTCTCAGAGAGGCCCCGCTTCATCTGAGGTGCGATTGGGAGTGGTGTGGCCCACCGCTCTCAATCTGATATATTCTTTATTTTTCAGTCTAAGTTTATAGATCCCGTTCGACTTTCAGCTCGAGCATACGTCGATGGTATAGCGGTGCCCGCTCTCGTAGAACTCGTTTGAAGTGCAGGTGAGCCCCGAGCCGTATACCTTTATCGTATGCCGCTGGTTGCCGGAAACGGTGATCGAGTAGACGCCGTCTCGCAGGTCGCCACCCCGGCCGTCGGCGCCGACGTAAGATCCGTCTACGTAGACGCTGTAGCCTTTCAGTATGGCGGACTTGAGGGTCACCCCGGCGGACCCGTAGCTCGGCGGCTCGGGTCCCGGCGGCGAGACCGGCCAGGTCCCTCGTCTCACGTCGACGATCACGGCGTTGCTCATCTTATCGCCCGCGGAAAAGAGGATCACGTATCGGCCCACCTCTTCTGCATGGAAGGTCAGCTGGCTGTAGCCGGGATAGAGATCGTAGCTCCTCTGGACCAGCCTGCTCTTCGGCGTTATATCGTAGAAGTCGGCCCAGCCCCCGCCAGGAGAATAAGCGAGAAGCCTCAGATATGCTCCTTTCGGGACGATGGCGTATTCAGTCCAGCTGCTAGTGCCCAGGATCCAGAGGCCTTCGCCTCCGGCATGGGTCTGGTAGTCGGAGCTGACCAGAGGCTCGCCGCCGGGCCCGCTGGCATAGATCTCCGGCACCCCCGATGCGCTGTACATCTCCACCTCCCGCTCGCCGAAAGGCGTCATGCTGAAGTAGTCAGAGTACCAGGCGAACTCCGAGGCCGAGGGCCAGGCCGATTTTTCCTCCTCCTGGTTGTAGAACTCAGGGTGCTTCTCGCTTATTATCCAGGGGCCTCCCAGCCCCAGCTCGAAGAGAAGCTCGGCCTCCCTCTCGCCGGGCTCGTACTCGACCTGGGCGGAGGAGATGAGGATCATGGCGAAGAGGAGAAAGACAGTCGCCAAAGATCTGCTTTTTGTAGCAATTTCAAACATCAAACCCACTCCAAATGTTGGCCCTTACGGACCACACCCACATGAACTGTAGTCCAGGAAAATATTTAAGAATAGCGCGTCCTCCTCAAAGGACCCTCTCCGCCCTCACTTGAACCGCTTCGAGACACGCTTCCAGCGATCGCCGATCCGTTTCGACAGCGGCTCGTCAGCAGGCTTTTGGTCCCTTTGATGATCGACTCTGCCATGACACTTCTTGAACTTCAGCCCGCTTCCGCAGGGGCAGGGGTCGTTACGGCCGGGCTTAACAAACGCCTTTACCACCTTTCCCTCGGAAGACCCCGTATAATTCATGATGTTGGCCGGAGCTCGACCGCATCGGAGCTCACTCGCCATGAACCGCATCGAGCCATCGATGTGCCTGAAGAACTCCTTATACCCGTCACAGAGATAGTTTAGGCCCGGCTCGCCGTCAGGCGTCTTGACGAACCGGTTCTTGGGGCATTCGCCGTTGCAGACGAACCGCACCTCGCACCGCCTGCAGTATTCGGGGAGACCATCCAGTTTATCGCGGCCGAATTTTTGCTGCTTTGCGGAGCTGGCGATCGGGGAGAGTGGCCTCTGGTTGATGTTTCCGAGGAGGTATTTCGGCTCGACGAAGTGGTCGCAGGAGTAGACGTCGCCGTTGTGCTCCATGACCATCGCCGTCCCACAGGTCTCTGAGAAGGCGCATATCCCCGCCGGTCTTCCCA
>NZ_JBNGCU010000121.1:0-2450 GCF_049974945.1 Methanocrinis sp.
ATCTTGAGAGAATATCTGCTGGGAAACGTCGCCATCGCCAAGGGCATCCTGGAGGCGGGTGCGGGGGTCGTATCGGGCTACCCCGGAACCCCCTCCTCCGAGATCGTGGACTATCTCGCCCCCCTCGCCAAAGAGCACGGGATCCACGTCGAATGGTCTGTGAACGAGAAGGTGGCCATGGAGGTGGCGATCGGAGCCTCCTGGACCGGGACGAGGTCGGCGGTCACCATGAAGCACGTGGGCCTGAACGTCGCCGCAGACCCCTTCATGACCCTGGCCTACCTCGGCGTCGGGGGCGGGATGGTGGTGATCTCCGCCGACGACCCCTACTGCCACTCGTCCCAGAACGAGCAGGACTCCCGGCGGTACGCTGCGTTCGCCCGCGTCCCCTGCCTCGACCCCGCCGACCCCCAGGAGGCGAGGGAGATGATCCTCCGGGCTTTCAGCCTATCGGAGGAGTTCGGCCTTCCGGTGATGGTGAGGCCGACGACCAGGGTATCCCACGCCAGGGCCGACGTCGAGGTCGGGCCGCCGAAAGAGAGGCTAGCAGGTCCCAAATTCGAGAAGAACCCTGCGAGGAGGGTCGCGCTGCCGGTCCACGCTCGGCCGCTGCACGCCGAGCTTCTGGAGAAGCAGGCGGAGATCGAAGAGGCCCTCGCAAGAGAGGCGTGGAACAGGGCCGAGATGAGAGGGGAGGTCGGGGTGATCGCCTCGGGGATCGCCGGCCTCTACGCCGCAGAGGCGATCGCTGGAATGGAGGCCGACGTGTCCCTCCTCAGGATAGGGGCCTATCCCATCTCCAGGAAGACGGTCGGCGACTTCCTGGAGGGGATGGAGCGGGTCCTGGTGGTCGAGGAGATGGACCCGGTAGTCGAGGAGTTCGTCGAGATGGTGGCAAAGGAGAGGAACCCCGAGGTCGAGATCCTGGGCAAGAGGTCGGGGCACCTTCCGGGAGTAGGCGAGCTGGACCCCCTCACCGTCCGGGAGGCCATCGCCGGGATGATCGATCTGCCGCGAAGGTCGGCCCCGAAGTTGAGCCCCGAGGTCCTCTCCATCCTGCCGCCGAGGCCTCCCTCCCTCTGTCCGGGCTGCAGCCATCGGGCGGCCTACTACGCCATGAGGAAGGCCTTCGGCAGGGACGCAATATTTCCCAACGACATCGGCTGCTACACCATGGGGGTCGGGATGGGAACCGTCGACACCTGCCTCTGCATGGGCGCGTCGATCACCGTCGGCGCGGGGATCAGGTTCGGCGGCGAGGAGAGGCCCATCTGTGCCGTCCTCGGCGACTCTACCTTCCTCCACTCGGGGCTCACCGGCCTTCTCAACTCCACCTACAACGGTGCGCGGATGACGGTCGCCATCCTCGATAACTCCATCACCGCCATGACCGGCCACCAGCCCCATCCGGGGACCGGATGCACCGCCTGCGGCGAGAGCTCCCCCCCTCTATCCCTGGAGGAGATCTGCCGGTCTCTGGGCGCGGGATTCGTCGAGGTCGCCGACCCCTACGACCTCGAATCCACCGTCGAGACCTTCGAGAGGGCGCGGGATCATCCGGGCCTCTCGGTGGTGGTGGCCAGGAGGCCCTGCGTCATCAGCGAGATCAGGGCCGGGGTCCGAAGGCCGAGGCTTGCGGTGGACAGCGAGAAGTGTGGAGGCTGCAAATTGTGCGTCAAGTTCGGCTGTCCCGCCATCGAGTTCGACGGGAAGGTGGCCAAGATAAACGCCCTCTGCTCGGGGTGCGGGGTCTGTGCTGCGATATGTCCGGAGAAGGCGATCGAGGTGGTGAGATGAGAACGTCAGACTGCGACGTCGTCGTCGTCGGAGTCGGAGGCCAGGGCGTCATCCTGATATCCGAGATCATGGGGAGGGCCGCCATGCTGGCGGGGCTTTCGGTCCGGGGGGTCGAGACCCACGGAATGGCCCAGCGGGGCGGAAGCGTCATAAACCACATCAGGGTCGGCTGCCGCTTCAGCGCCATGATATCTCCGGGGAGCGCGGACGTCCTTCTGGCCATGGAGCCTGCCGAGGCCCTGCGTTACGCCCACTACCTCTCGCCAGAGGGAGTCGCCCTGGTGAACAAGCGGCCCGTGATGCCAGTCACAGTCACCACCGGCGAGGCCACATACCCCTCCATCGAGGAGATCCTCGCCCCCCTCAGAGCTGTATCTTCGGATGTGAAGGCGATGGACGCCACGGGCCTCGCGACGAAGGCCGGAAGCCCCCAGGCGACGAACGTCGTTATGCTCGGAGCCCTCACCAGATACCTTCCCCTCGAGGAGGATACCCTCCTTCTGGCCCTATCGGAGACCGTCCCCGCACGGTTTTTGGAGATCAACAGGGGGGCCTTCGAACTTGGAAAAATTGAAGTAGAATAGGCTGCACTTATAGGTCCATGGCCGAAGAGAAGAAGGAGACCGGGAAGAAGGAGACCGGGAAGAAGGAGA
>NZ_JBNGCU010000121.1:2550-4191 GCF_049974945.1 Methanocrinis sp.
GAAGAAGGAGACCGGGAAGAAGGAGACCGGGAAGAAGGAGAAGCCAGAAGCCGTCCCCCTCGGCGAGACCGAGGCTATCGACGCCCTGGCAGGTCCTCAGGTTCCTGAGAACCTCCCTGATGCCACCTGGTCGGTCGAGAAGCTCGCCGAGGCCGTGGCCAAGGAGAGCAACATGCTTCTAAGGGCGAACGCAGTCAACGCCCTCGCCAAGAAGGGAGGGCCGGAGGTGGTGGAGCCCCTGATCCTCGCCCTCAAGGACCCCGAGGACCCCGTCAAGGCCAACGCTATGGTGGGGCTGGCGGCCATGGGGAGGGACCTGGTCCAGGAGAGGATGGCAGAGCTTCTTATGGACAAGGAGGCTGACGAGGAGGCGAGGGGCGGCGCGGCCTGGGTCCTGGGCGAGATGATGGACGAGAGGTCTATGGACATCCTGAAGAGGGCGGCCGAAGAGGACGAGAGCGCCTTCGTCCGGGTCCACGCCAAGGCCTCGATCCTCGCTCACGAGACTGCGAAATCTCCTGAAGAGAAGAAGTGACGACCTGACAGAGATTATGGGCGGGATCGTGGGCCCGGAGGCCGTCGGCGCCGGGCCCGAGCCTCCGCCTTCATCAAGATATTCCGCTCACTTTTTCACGCGCATGAGAATATCGGTCATCCTCGGACATCCCGATCCCGGAAGCTTCAACCACGCCATAGCGGAGGCGGCGGTGGAGGCGCTGAATCAAAACGGTCACCACGTCTCCTTCCACGACCTCTACGCCGAGAGGTTCGACCCGATCCTCCCCGGCCCCGAGATCCCCAGGGGCGCAGCCATCGATCCCGTCGTCCAGAGCTTCTGCGACGAGATCGCGGCCGCCGACGGCATCGTCATCGTCCACCCCAACTGGTGGGGGCAGCCTCCGGCGATCCTGAAGGGCTGGGTCGATCGGGTGATCAGGCCCGGCGTCGCCTATGAGTTTCGTGAGGGGGACGGCGGCGAGGGCGTCCCCGTCGGCCTCCTGAAGGCGAAGTGCGCCCTCGTCTTCAACACAGCCAACACCCCGGAGGAGCGGGAGATTGCGGCCTTCGGCGACCCCCTGGAGACGCTCTGGAAAAACTGCGTCTTCGGGCTCTGCGGCGTATCCGATGTGCGCCGGAGGACGTTTTCGGTGGTGGTGACCAGCACGCCGGAGGAGAGGCGGACGTGGCTTGCGGAGGTGCGGGAGACGGTGGGGAGGCGGTTTCCGGCCTGAGCGATCGCGGATCACCATCACCCTGTCGAGGAAGAACTAATTTATATCTCGGACCATCAAAGAAGATCTTGATATGTTCTGCGAGTACATCCAGGCGGCGATCTCCAGGGCGGTCTACGAGGTCATCGATGATGAGGAGCCCTATTACGGCGAAGTGCCGGAGCTGGAGGGGGTCTGGGCGGCCGGCAAGACCGAGGTCTAGTGCCGCAAGAATTTGAGGCTCGCTATAGAAGACTGGATAGCTTTCAGCCTGCGATTCGATCTTCCCATACCGGCCATCGAAGGGCATAAGATCGAAGTGCCAGAGGCCGCCGGTAGAAGCTTAGAGTCATGTCTCGGCTTTCGCCAGTCTCCAGAAACGAGCTGATCCGGCGGTTGCACGCCCTGGGATTTGAAGGTCCTTATACAG
>NZ_JBNGCU010000122.1:0-4185 GCF_049974945.1 Methanocrinis sp.
GCGGGGCTCATGCAGATCCCGTAGCCGTGGGTGTAGAAGAGGTGGAGGTTCTGCCAGGTCTTGGCCTGCTCTGGAAGCTCCTCCGAGGAGAGCTCTCGCGCCGAGAGCATCACCTGCCTCATCTCGCCGTCGATATTGTACCTGTCCACGTCGACGTCGAAGAACTCATAGTAGAGCCTGATCTCCTGTAGCTGCTTGTAGGTGCTCAGGAGGGGCCGCCAGTCCCAGAGCCGGATGTTATCCACGGTCCCCCTGTTCGCCTCCAGCACCTCGCCGGTGAGGTTGTAGTCGACGGAGAAGGGACGCTCGTCCACCCGGTCCAGGCCGTAGGCGAGGAGGGTGTAGTTTATGTTGGTGGCGATGAAGGGCGCCTCCATATCGATCTCGTTCGGGGCGACGCTGTACTGCTGGATCACCGCCGGGTATACCACCCCCAGGACCGCCGCCGCGACGACGACGACCCCCACGATCGGCACCAAGCGGTGGGGCCTCCTTCCGGCCGCGAAGGCGAAGAGGAGGAGGGCCACGAGGAACGCAGCGACGGCGTATACGTAGAGGAATGGGAGATGGGCGTGGATGTCGGCGTAGCTCGCGCCGTAGACGACACCCGTAGAAGAGTATAGGAGCTCGTAGCGGTCCAATAAGTAGCGGATCGAGAAGAGGAGGGCGATGATTCCCAAAAGACCGCTCAGATGGGAGAGAGCTCTTTTGGGGATCGACCTTGCGATCTCGGCGTAGTCTCTCTCCTCAGGGCCGAAGATGAGCCTATCGGCCTGGAGGAAGAGGTAGGCACCAGCGGTGACGGTCAGGTTGATCAGGACGGCAAAGAAGATCGCATACCAGAGGGCCCAGAGGAAGGGCAGGGTGAATACATAGAATCCGATGTCCATCCCGAAGAGGGGGTCGTTCGTCCCGAAGTTCGTGGCGTTAAGGGCCAGAAGGCCCCTCTCCCAGCCGAGCTGCGCGGCCAAGCCGAAGAGGACCGATATCAGAAGCACGATCGAGGTGAGATATCGGGGCCTCTCGCCGATCAGCTTCAGGTTCGCGAGGCTCACCGCCAAAAAGATGAGGGCCGATCCCAGGAAGAGGGCGATCCTCGCCGTGATCATCGTCCCGTAGACGCTGGAATATCCGAGGGAAGAAAACCAGCGCCATTCGGTGAGGATGTAGGCGATCTGGCCCGAAAATATAATAAGTAGTATCAGGGCCGCCAATAGCCCTCGCTCAAGCCTCATAATAATCCTCCTGGCTGAGCTGTCCTGATATATATCTTTCGTCGAATCAGATCGGGGTGCGCTGAACCTGCCAGGCCGGATCAAAAGGGAATGGACTGCTGGAGGGAATGGACTGCTGGAGCGGTCTGCTCCCCCAGAGAGGCGGAGACGGATTGACAGCGCCTGTGCTTGCAGTGACGAAAAGAACGCCTCGCAGCAAATATTGAAAAATTATAAAAATGAGGTGGGCTCACTCGATGGTTATGGCCTCAGAGGGGCAGGCCTCGACGCAGGTGCCGCACTCGGTACATTTGTCGGCGTCCACCACTGCTATTTCTTCGTCGTCCAGGGTGATTGCGTCTTCGGGGCACTCCTCGACACAGGTTCCGCAACTTACACACTCATCTCTGTTGACTACTGCCGGCATTACAAATTCCTCCAAAGTTGCCAAAGTTGGCAGATTTACAGTCCTGGATATACGATATATAACTTTCGTTAGAGACGTTGTGGTCAGAAATAATCAAAAATGTGCTCTCTGGAGGAAAAGAGCACATTTTTTACATCGAACAGAGGATCAGCTCAGGTCCGAGTACCTGTTCCGGTCCTTCAGCTCCTGCTTTTTAGCCTCGTTCCATCCGCTGACCGACTGGAGGTAGCCGGTCACCCGAGATAGGTGCTCCAGGTGGTCGGACCCGCACCGCTGGCACTCCTCCTTCAGGCCGGGGGCGACGTGAAAACAGCTGAGGCAGACGGTCATGTCTCGGGTGAAGGCGAAGTAGCCTATCTGGGTGCTTTTCGCGAGGTTCATGGCGAAGTCCATAAGCCCCTCGGGGTCGGGGGCCGATTCACCCAGGAAGATGTGGAATATGTTTCCGCCGTCGACGATGGGAAAGAAGATATGCTCAAGCTTCGCCCTCTCGAAGATGGAGACGTCCAGGGAGGGCGGGGCGTGGGTCCCATTGGTGTAGTAGACAGGAAGGTCCCGAGTCGTCTGGATCCTGGCCATGGCCGTCTCCAGGTCGCCCTTGACCACCCTCGTGGCGCAGTCCCGGAACTCCTCGCGGAGTAGGTCGGAGACGGCAAACCTCTGGACCACCGTCTCTGCCGGGGTTCTGGCGAGGGCGATGGTCATCCCGTGGCGCCGGGAGAGGTCTTTCGCATAGATCTCCATCTCGGTCATCGCCCTCACCGCCAGCTTCCAGGCCTCCTTCGACTCGTGCATCTGAGATCCGGTATGGAACTGGACCATCTCGTTGACGCCGACGACGCCGATGGTGTAGACGAGCCCCTCCAGGTCCACGGCCACCGTCCCCTTCTTTCCGGTCTGGGGGTCCTTAGGCCTCTGGGTCGCGAAGGGCATCCTCCGGTTAGCGACCACCTGGTTCATCCATTCGCGCTTGACCTTGAAGATCTCGACAGCGGTGTCCATCAGACCCCGGAGGTACTCGAAGAGGAGGTCGTCGTCGCCCCGGGCCAGGTAGGCGGCCCTCGGGCAGTTGAGGGAGACGACCTGCCAGGAGCCCATCGAAAAGTGCTTGCCATCCTTGAAGAGGAGCTTGTCCTCGAAGTCTGCGTCGCTCTCGAAGGTGGCGGCGAACTGGTAGGCGCAGCACTGGTAGCAGCTGATTCCCTTCCCGGCGCCCCGGTAGGCTGGAAGCTGGTTGTCGTAGTAGGGGGTCCCGAACTTGGAGCCGAGCTTGAAGGTTAGAAGGTAGAGGTCCCGATAGGTCGGCAGGTCCGGATGGGTGGCGTTGAACTCATCGTCCTCGGCCATGAAGTCCGGCTCGATGGAGATCTCGGGCTTGGGGAAGTTGAAGGGCTTGCCCCAGTAGTCCCCCTCCAGCATAACCTCCATCAGGGCCTTGAAGCCGAGGCGGACCTCCTTCTCGAACTCGCCGTAGGTTCGAAGGGGCGCCCCCTCACCGTCCCAGACCTTCCCCTTGTAGACGACGGGCTTCTCCCGCCAGAGCTTGGGGACTCCGGGGCTGAGCTGGACCGAGGAGAAGACGACCTGGCCGCCCCGGGCCACCATCATCTGGGTCATCTCGTAGACGAACATCTGCATCAGCTGGCAGATCTCATCGTAGTCGAGCCCCTCCAGGTAGGGGGCGAGGAAGGTGAGGAAGTTGTAGAACCCCTGGCCTCCGGCGAAGTTGGTCTGGGCCGAGGCGAGAGCCTTCACCGCGTGAAGCATCGCCACCTCCGGCTTCTTTGCGGGGCCCGCAACGCTGGCCTTCGTCCCCGAGCCGTCGGGCATGAGGCCGTAGTAGAAGAAGTAGCGGAGGTCCCAGTCCTGGCAGAAGGGGCGGGTGCCGAAGTACTCCAGGTCGTGGATGTGGAGGTCGCCAGCCAGGTGGTGATCTGAGAGGTAGGGCGGGATGAGGAGAAGGTACTGCTCTTTTGAGATCTTGTCGGCCTTCTTCTTGTGGCTCGTCTCGGCGTTCTCCTGGAGGTTCGCGTTCTCGTGGGCCTCGAAGCCCGAGCCGACGTCGATCAGGTGGGCGTCGTAGACGGGGGTTCCGACCCGGGTGCAGATGTTCCTCCACTCCAGGTGGTGCCTCTCCAGGAGGATTACGTTCACGATCTCCCTCACCAGGGGGCCGGAGAGGAACTTGACGTCCATCCACCGGATCCTCCGCTCCACCTCCCGGGCGATCTCCCTCGCCTCCTCCTCGGAGATGCCGGGGATCCGGTAGAACTGCTCGGAGAGCTTCGTCTCCCGCAGGAGCTGGTTCATCACTGCCTCCTTGTTCCACCTCATCAGGTGGCCGTCGGTGGTCCTGACCATCGGCATCTCCGATAGGGAGACGCCCTCCAGCGTTATCTGCTGCGTTTTATGTCCGTTAACCCTCCGGTTCAAAGAATGATACCCCCGATGAGATGCGGCATAAGGAGCGAAGAATTTCTACCCCCAGATGGCGCAATCTCCAACCACCCTTGTTGGGGCCTGAAAGTTATAACACCTTCGGCC
>NZ_JBNGCU010000123.1:0-4145 GCF_049974945.1 Methanocrinis sp.
TGAAGTTTGCAAGCCACGTCGAGGAGATCGACATCTCAGGGATAAGAAAGAGCTTCGAGGGTGCGGGGCAGGGGGCGATAAACCTCGGCCTCGGCCAGCCCGACTTCGACACCCCCGACCACATCAAGCGGGCGGCGATCGAGGCGATCGAGGAGGGGTTCACCGGCTACACCATGAACCTGGGCACCGCCGAACTCCGAGAGGCCCTCTCGGAGAAGTTTCGGCAGGAGAACGGCCTCGATTACGCGCCCGGCGAGATCATGGTCACCAGCGGCGCAAGCGAAGCACTCTTTCTCGCCATCGCCGCCGTCGTCGAGAAGGACGACGAGGTCCTGATGGGCGATCCCGGCTTCGTCTCCTACGCGGCCCTGGCCAGGGTGGCCCACGGGCGGCCCGTCGCCGTCCCCATGGGCGAGAGGTTCCACCTCACACCCGAGGCCGTCGCCGAGAAGGTGACGGCGAGGACTAGGGCCCTGGTGGTCAACTCCCCCAACAACCCCACCGGCTCGGTCCAGACGAGGGAGGAGCTCCGGGCCCTGGCGGAGCTGGCCGAGGACCACGACTTCGCCCTGATATCCGACGAGGTCTACGAGCACTTCATCTACGAGGGTGAGCACGCCAGCCCCGCCCTCTACTCCGACCAGGTCATCACCATCAACGCAGTCTCCAAGACCTACGCCATGACCGGCTGGAGGCTCGGCTACCTGGCGGCTCGGGGCGAAGCCCTGGAGAATATGCTGAAGGTCCATCAGTACGTCCAGGCCTGTGCTTCATCCATCTCCCAGAGGGCGGCCCGAGCCGCGGTCAGCGGTCCCCAGACCTGTGTCCGGGAGATGAAAGAGGAGTTTCAGAAGAGGAGGGACGTCCTCGTCGAGGGGCTCCAGTCGATGGGGATAGAGATCGAAAAGCCCCAGGGGGCCTTCTACGCCTTCCCGAAGGTGGGGGACGGAAACGATGTCTCCGCCAGACTGATCGGAGGCGGTGTGGTGACGGTCCCGGGATCTGCCTTCGGCTCGGTGGCAAAAGATCATATCAGGATCTCTTATGCCGCCTCCATGGCCGATATAAAAACGGCTCTCGCGCGGATGAGAGAAATTCTTTAAATAGGAGCCGCGTTATTCGACGGGAATGTGACGTATTGAAGGTGACGAGATGAAAGAGCAGGTGGAGACCAGAGGGCTGAAGGAAGGAAGGTACGTGATCATCGACGACGAGCCGTGCGTCATCAAGAGCATAGCCAAGTCCAAGCCGGGAAAGCACGGCGCCGCCAAGGCGAGGGTTGACGCCGTTGGGATCTTCGACGGTCAGAAGAGGTCCATCGTCCAGCCGGTGACGGCCAAGGTATACGTTCCGATCGTGGAGAGAAAGTCCGGCCAGGTTCTGACGATCGGCGAGAGCTCGGCCCAGCTGATGGACCTCGGCGACTACAGCACCATAGACGTTCCCATCACCGAGGAAGATCGATCAAAGATAGAAGAGGGGAAGGAAGTCTCCTACTTGCTCGTCATGGGCAAGACCAAGATGGACATGCGTTAACCCGGATGTTCAACCTATCCAATTTTGCGGACGCCAACGCCGAACCGGAGGAGGCGGAGTTCGTGATCGTAGGGGCTCCCTTCGATGCCACCACCTCCTTCCGGCCAGGGGCCCGGGAGGGGCCAGACGCCGTCCGGAGGGCGTCTTACAACTTCGAGACCTACGTTCGCCGGCACAGAATCGATTTTCGGGACATCAAGGTCAGCGACCTCGGAAACCTCGACCTGGGGGCCGACCCCGCCTACGCCAGGGAGACGATCCGGGACGGCTTCGCCTTCATACCGGAGAGGGCGATCCCGATATTCATCGGCGGTGAGCACTCCATCACCCCGCCGATCGTCGCCGAGGTGGCCCAGCGGAGGCGCGGGAAACTCAGGGCCGAAGTTGGTGCCGACAGATATGTCGGCAGTGACGACGACAGAAGCGGCATCGGCGTCATAGTTCTGGACGCTCACTTCGACCTCCGGGAGGAGTATGGAGGGACGAGGCTGAGCCACGCCTGTGCCAGCCGTCACATCCTCGAGACGGAGGGCGTAGCTGGCTACGCCTCGATTGGGGTCAGGTCCGGCGACCTGAAGGAGTATATCTACGCCGAGGAGCACGGCGTCCCTTACCATTCAAGCGATGAGGTGCAAGAGAGGGGGATCGAGCTGGTGCTCAAAGACGCCCTTAAAGAGGTGGGTTGCGAGAAGATCTACCTCTCCATCGACTTCGACGCCATCGATCCTGCCTACGCTCCGGGGGTCGGAAATCCCGAGCCCTTCGGCCTCTCCTCCTGGGACGTCCGGTACATCGTCGAGAGAGTGGCACCAAGAGCCATCGGTCTCGACGTCAACGAGATCGCGCCCGCGTTCGACGGAGGCCAGACTGCAACCCTGGGTGCGAAACTGATCCGGGAGTTCATCGCCGCAAAGGCCGCTGCGGATCGGTAAATCTTCAAGCTTTGGGAGATTTCTGGGCGTTCCGAAAAGCGGCCCGCTCTCGGCCGAGAAGAGGGGCGGCGGCGTCTGCGTCCGGATTGAGAGGGATCAGGTCGTTCTGGGCGGCGAGGCGGTGACCGTCCTCAATGGAGAGTTGATCGATGCTGACCGAAGCGGATCTACCCGATCAGGCTCTTGACCATCCTCGTCTCGGGAGCTCCCGTCTCCACGTTCCTCCCCTCGCCCACCGTCATCCACCCCCGTCTCTGGTAGAATCCCAATGCTCGATGGTTTTCGCTGAAGCAGGAGAGCCTTCCGGCGCGGTATCCCCTCTTTTTCATCCCGGCCTCGACACACTCCAGGAGGGCGGTCCCCATCCCCTCGCCGTGACGGGACGGGTGGACCCAGAGGAGGTCTACGGAGTCTCCGGAAGCTGCCGCCACCCCCAGCACCCCGCCATCGGCCTCCGCCTCGGCCACGATCATTCTCTGCCACTGCCCCTCGACCAGGCCGTCGACGGCGCGGCCCTCGACCCAGGGACGCAGGGTCTCTCTGGGGATGAAGGGGCCGTAGACCTCCAGGATCGTATCCTTGCAGAGCCTGACGATGGAGGGGATGTCCTCTCTTGCCGCCCTCCTCAGAGAAAACTCGGCCATTGTGGTCGGCTCCTGTCGACGACCCGTTAATACCTTCTGCTCGCGGCCGGAGGGATGATCGACGGAAGAGAGAAAAAGAGACGGAAAAGAGATGAAAAAGAGGATAACGGGTGAGAAGAGACGTGATCGGAGCTGATAAGAGAGGTGATTAGACGATCTACAGAGCACGATCCGGCCAGGCGAGCTATGGCGAGGCGATAGGAATCCTCCTTCTGGACTCTTTCACCCCCTTCATCCCCGGGGACGTCGCCAACGCCACCACCTACGACTTTCCCGTACGGTTCAAGAAGGTGGGGGGGCTGACCACGAAGAGAGCCCTCGCAAAAGATCCCACGGCCTTCGAGCCCCTCCTGGCGGCGGCAGAGGAGCTGGCCGGCCAGGGGGTGAGGGCCGTCACCGGAGACTGCGGATTTCTCGCCCTGCATCAGAGGAGGCTCGCCGCCTTGTTGGAAGTACCGGTCTTCCTCTCCAGCCTCCTCCAGATCCCCTTCATCTCCGCCATCATCGGCCCCGACCGGATGGTGGGGGTGATCACCGCCGACTCGGCGAGCCTCGACGAGATGCTGCTTGCGGCCGTCGGGGTTGAGTCGGCCGAGAGCCTGGTGATAAGGGGGATGGAAGATCTGCCCGGATTCTCAGAGGCGGTGATCGAGGAGGCGGGGGTTCTCGACTCCGATCAGGTGGAACAGGATACGGTATCCGTCGCCCAGGAGCTGGTCGAGGACGAGCCGGGGGTCAGAGCAGTCCTTCTGGAGTGCAGCTGCCTTCCCCCCTACGGGAGGGCGGTCCAGGAGGCCGTAGGCCTTCCGGTCTTCGATTACGTCACCATGATAAACTACGTTCACTCGGCCCTGATCAAGAGGAGGTTTGATGGGGAGATGTGACCGAAGGCCGATCGGGCCGGAAGAGATTGGGACAAGAGGGGCAAAGAGAGCACCAGTCTTCAGTTCGTCTTCGGCCCTTCAGTCCATCTTCAGGAGCTTCGCGTTCACGGCGACGATGATGGTGCTCATGCTCATCAAAACCGCCCCCA
>NZ_JBNGCU010000124.1:0-4137 GCF_049974945.1 Methanocrinis sp.
CCCCTCCTTGATCTCCATATCGCAGCCGACGCCGACGATGGCCCGAGGATGGTACTTCTTGATCATCCTTTTTATGACGCTGGATCCCGGGGCCACGAAGAACCGATAGCCGAGACTCTCGGCAAAGATTTTGGCCGGACCTATCTCGCACCTGCCGCAGTTGACGCAGCGGAGGCCCTCCGGGGTGAGCTTTGCGGGGCAGTCGACGTTTCTTAAGCACTGGGGGAGAAAGATCGCCCTCTCGTCTTTGGGGACTGCCTCGAACTTCTCGGCGTTGATGTAGTTACGAAGCCTTATCCCCACCTCGTCGACGATCGAATCGTCGGCCCGGAGGGCTCTGAAGATGCTCTTGATCAGGCTCTCCAGGAGAGAGACGGAGATCAGCATGATCCTGGCCATGAAGAAGTGGCCTGTCTTGAAGGAGTAGGTGATGAGGGCGGCTCCGATGATCGCGGATATGAGAACGCCTAGGGCGAGGACGAAGACCGCCTTTCCCAGGAGGTAGAAGAAAGGGTCCATGAACGGGGGGAGCATGATCCGAGATGGTGACGATGTATATAAAAAGGCGGCCTCCCGTCGGCAACCCGTATCTTCGCCATCCTGCTCGAGGATCGGCTTTGGCAAAGGTTTGGGGAAAAGGGATTTTATCCCAAGGCCGCAAACTTTTTATCGCATGGTGCGCTGGGATGCTTACCTTCGCCTTTATCTGACTTTGGATTATAATGAGGATTTGATATGGCCAGAATGCATACCAGAAGAAAGGGGTCCTCGAGATCGAGGCCGCCTTTTCGATCAACGCCACCCGAGTGGTGCGACATGAGCAAAGAGGAGCTGGAGAAGCACGTTCTCAGGCTATACGGAAACGGCGTCACCCCCACCATGATAGGGCTCACCCTTCGAGACCAGTACGGGGTCCCCAGCGTCAAGCCGATCCTGGGAACGAAGCTGACCGGCTTTCTGAGGGAGAACGCCGAGGTGCCGGAGATCCCCGAGGATCTCGCAAACCTTATGCGAAAGGCGATCGGGATGCGAAAGCACCTGGCGAGCAACAAGAAGGACGTCCACAACAAGAGGTGGCTCCAGCTCACCGAGAACAAGATCCGACGTCTCGCAAAGTACTACCGCGGTACTGGACGGCTGCCAGAGACCTGGCAGTACAAGCCAGAGACCGCTGAGATGCTCATCACATGAAACGGCTGGAGAAGCTGGCAAAGCCCGCTGCCAGCTCCCTCTTGCAGTGTGAGAGCGCGAGGGTCATATCCCACAACGACGCCGACGGGATAACCTCTGCGGGCCTGATCTGCAGCGCCCTGCAGAGGGCCGACATCCCCTTTCAGGCCACCCTCGTCAGCAGGCTCGACCAGGCGCTCATCGACTCCATCGAGCCGCCGGTGATCTTCTGCGACATGGGGAGTGGGAAGCCCCACCTGGTATCGCAGATCGAGGGCGATGTATTCGTCTTCGACCACCACACCCCGGTGGGAAATCTAAATTGCGTCCACGTGAACCCTCACCTCGCGGGAGTCGACGGCGCCTTCGAGTTCTCAGCCTCGGGAACGGTCTATTCCGTGATCCGCGAGATGGGCGATAATCTGGACCTGGCGGGGCTCGCCCTGGTGGGGGCTCTGGGCGACCGGCAGATGATGATCGGGGCTAATCGGACCATCCTCGAGGAGGCCGCGAACGCCGGGGTGGTGGAGATCAGGCCCGGGCTGAAGATGGACGACGGGCCCATCGACTCAGTCCTCGCGGGAGCCCTCGACCCCCTCCTGGACTTCTCCGGCGACCCCGAGAAGACGAGGGCTTTCGTCGAGGAGCTGGGGATCACAGGGGAGCTTCCAAAATTGGGGCAGAAGGACCTATCACGCCTCTCGACGGCTCTCGTCCTGAAGATTTTGATCCAGGGGAGCTCTGCTGCCGACTCGATCGTCGGGGAGACGATCAGGCTCAAAAAAGAGGTCGTCGAGAACGCCTTCGAGCTGATGTGGATCCTCAACTCCTGCGGCAAGATGGAGGAGACGGGGCTCGCCCTCACCCTCTGCATGCGGGATGCAACCTTCCTTCCGGAGTGCAGAAAGATCAACCAGGAGTACAAGGCCCAGACCCTCTCTGAGATCCGGCTAGTCCAGGATAATCTCAGGGAGACCGATAAGATCAGGTACGCCATCCTCGACGATATGGAGGCCGCAGGGGTGGTCTCGGGCCTCTGCGTCCGCTACCTCTACGCCGACAAGCCGATGATCGTCATGAACCGGACAGAGGAGATGATCAAGATATCCGCCCGTGGGAACAGGCTTCTCGTCTTCTGCGGCCTCGACCTCTCGGTCGCCCTCAGAGAGGGGGCAGAGAAGGTCGGCGGAAACGGAGGCGGCCACAGCGTCGCCAGTGGCGCCTCGATTCCCATCGGAACCGAAGAGGAGTTCATCGAGCACGTCGACCGGTTGGTGGAAAGACAACTTTCTGAGGGCCGGAAAGGATGATGCGGGCAAAGCTGAGCTTCGAGGGCGATACGGCCGAAGCGGTCGCCCGGTCCCTGGACCCCGACAACCTGCCAGGGATGAAGGCCGAGGTGGGGGAAGGAAAGTTTGAGGTAGAGTTCTTCGCCGAGAGGTTGGGGACGCTTCTTGCGACCGCCGACGACCTGATCATGAACGCGAAGATCGCTGAAGATCTTTTGAAGAGAGAGGTGGGGATTTGAAGTTTCATTTGGAGGCGAGCTTCAGGCTCAGCGCCGATGCGAGCGGAGCCAAAGAGGAGCTCGAGCAGTTCTTCTCAGATGCGGCCGAGATTCTGAAGAAGGGGGCCGCCGCCGGTAAGGGGGCAGAGGTTTTGGGGTGGGAGCTCGGCGAGGCCGAGATATCCGTGGTCATAGAGAGCGATCGGTTCGTGAGGGCCCACGACGCCGTCCTACGGCTCAGGCGGCCTCTGGCCGAGCTTCTCGGCAAGAAGTACAGGGTGGGGGTCAGGGGGATCGAGATCTCGAAGTACAAGATCGAGGTCGACTCCAATCGGGTCATCGATCACAAGATTCCCCATGTCCGGGAGATGACCTTTGAGGGTGGGGTCCTGACCCTCTCCCTGGACGTCGACGAGTCGGACATAAAAAACCAGGTTCCCGACAGGATCGTGAGCCTCCTGGACGAGAAGCTGGCGGCCGAGGAGTACGGCGGGAAGGCCGAGCACTGGGAGGTGCTCTGGGAGAGCCCCGAAAGGGCACCGAAGTTCGAGCGCGACCCCACCGAGGAGATGGTCAATCGGGGCTGGATCAAGCATGGTGCCAGCCGGGGCCAGTGGATCTACGGCCCCGAGGGGACCCACCTCTTCCGGGCCCTGGAGAAGATCGTCCTGGAGGAGATCATCGAGCCCTTGGGCTACCGGGAGATGATCTTTCCGAAGCTGGTCACCTGGGACGTATGGAAGAAGAGCGGCCACGCCATGGGTGTCTACCCGGAGATCTACTACGTCTGCCCCCCCAAGACCCGGGACCCCGAGTTCTGGGAAGAGGTGATGGACCACTACAAGGTGACGCGCGAGGTTCCTGTGGAGCTGGTCAAGGAGAAGATCGACAACCCCATCGGCGGGATGTGCTACGCCCAGTGTCCACCATCCTGGGTATTCTTCCAGGGCAGGACCCTCCCCAACCAGGATCTGCCGATAAGGATCTTCGACCGGTCCGGGACCAGCCATCGCTACGAGAGCGGCGGGATCCACGGGATCGAGAGGGTGGACGAGTTCCACCGGATCGAGATCGTCTGGATGGGGACCCAGGATCAGGTGAAGGAGGAGGCAGAAAGGCTGAAGGACTGCTACAAGAGGATCTTCGAGGAGATCCTGGAGCTTCGGTGGCGGATGGCCTGGGTGACCCCCTGGTTCATGGCCCAGGAGGGAAAGACCGGCCTCGCGGAGATGTCCGGCGCCGGGACCGTCGACTACGAAGCGATACTACCCTACAACGGCGACTGGATCGAGTTTCAGAACCTCTCCATCAACGGCGACAAGTACCCCCGGGGCTTCAACGTCAAGGCCCAGTCAGGTGACCCCCTATGGAGCGGCTGCTCCGGCGTAGGCCTTGAGCGGTGGACCAGCGCCTTCCTCGGCCAGAAGGGGCTCGACCCCGAGAACTGGCCCGAGGCCTTC
>NZ_JBNGCU010000125.1:0-4082 GCF_049974945.1 Methanocrinis sp.
CCAGGTTGGCGAGGCCCAGCTGCTTTATCCACCTCAGCCTCTGCATCTCCTGGGTATCGGCAAGATCCCGGGCGAGATCGTCGAGTTCGACGTATCCGTGGACCGGATCTCTTATCGTGGTCATGAGAACCTCACCGTATCCTTCGATCTTTTCTCAATTTACTCTTTCCGTCGCCCAGGATAATTTTTAATAAATCGGGCCCCAATATGACAGGACAGATGATCAGAAATACCATATTGATCCTGGCGTCTTTGATATTGATCGCCGGCGCAGGGATCGCCGAGAACGACGCCGGCCTGACCGGCCTTTGGGCCTTCAGTTGCGAAGCAGATCAGATCTCCGGCGATCCCCTCCCCCTGGAGGAGTTTTCTGCGGCCCTATTCATGATGGGGCCGGCCATCTCCGGGGCATGCACCGGCGAGACGCCCGATCCCTGGAACGGTATGGTGACGGGCCGGTTAGATGGAAGCGGCCTCGACTTGGAGATCTTGCTGATAAAACGTCCTCTGACGGCGGCAAGGATGACCGGCTCGTCTGACGATTCGGGCGATATCGCTGGAACCTTCGTCTGCTCTGACGAGACCGGGTCCGGCTGGACTGGCAGTTTCAGCGCCTCGATGACGAGCCCCGAGACCGCCCTCTACGAGCCGGCGGCCTCCGATCCCCTCCCCTTCGTTCCAGCCGTCTCGGGAGGGATCTCGGACTTCGAGGAGGTGGCGATGGCGCCCCCGGCGGAGGAGGAGCCGAAGAAGAGAGAGCTCCAGGTGATCAGCTACACCAGGGACACGATCTACGCGCGGCCCGTGATGTGATCTCCACCTCCGAGATCTCATCCTTCGCCACAATCCAAGCCCGATGCAAATTTTAAATACACATCAGCCGTTAAAGTATAATTATGAGCGAAGCGGAGAAGTTCGAATTTGAGGCCGAAGTAGACAGAGAATGCCGGATCAGGATACCTCCCGATCTGCAGAAGGCTTCTGGAGCTCTTCCTGACAGCATAGTCACCATCAAGATGAAGCCCATCATGGACCAAGAGAGAAGGCCCCTCGAGATCCATCCAAAGATGCCGGAAAATTTTGAATTTACAGATCGGGTCGACGAGGAGGGCTTCGTCAGGATTCCCGATATGATCGGGAGATCTTCGGGCACCTCTCCTGGGTTCACCGTCTCTGCCAGCGTAGAGCACGTATTGAGAGAGGAGAAGAGGGAGCCCGCCTATAAATACGAGTTCCTGGACAAGGTGGATGAAGATGGGAGGATCACCATCCCCGGAGTTATCAGAAGCTCTGCAGGTATCGGCTCAGGCGATGTGGTCTCGATAAGGCTCAGACATGTCCTGGACTCGGAGAACAGGCCGGTAGAGAGGATAGAGGAGCTCGTAGACAAGTTCGATTTTTCAAGCCGGGTGGACGAAGAAGGCCGGATCACCATCCCCAGTGAGATCAGAGAGGCGGTGCCCATAGCGCCTGGAAGCGTGATAACCGTCAAGATGGAGCAGGTGATGGGCTAAGACGGAGCCGAAAATCCTATTAACTATTTTTAAGTTAGTACCTGCGAGGAAAAATAATAAAAAGAGATGATGCCCGCTTTAATAGGCATCCACGTCTTGCGCCTTTGTCTCGGCGACCTCCTCCAGCTGGCAGACCTCGCCCTTGCAGAGGATCTCATCCTGCTCCTGATACTCCATGTAGGGGTTGTCAGGGATGGTCACGTCCAGGCCCATGGCGGCGGCCATCAGCTCGACCTGGTCTGCCACCTTGACCTCAGACTTCATCTCATTTCTGCCGTCCATGATGTTACGCCTGCAGAAGGGGCAGGTGCTGGAGATCACGTCGGCGTTCACATCCAGGCCGTCTTTGACCCTGGCCACGGCGCAGCCCAGAGCGAGATCGGGCTGTCCGGCCTTGACCCCGCCTCCGGCTCCACAGCATCTCTGGAACTCTCGAGAACGGGTCATCTCCTTGTAGTTGAGGCCGGGTATCGAGTTGTAGACGTCCCTCGGCGCCTCGAAGGCCCAATCTCTCCCGTTGATGTGCATCAGGTGTCTTCCCGAGTGGCAGGGGTCGTGGAAGGTGACGTTAAGGTCGTTTAAGGCCCTCTTCCACTCCACCTCGCCACTCTGGACCTTCTCCCTCAGGTAGACGGCCAGGGGCACGTTCTTGTAGGGGATGTAGCCCTCATACCACCGGGGCCAGTCGACGGTGGCGGTCCTCAAACAGCCCGCGCAGGCGTAGACCACGGTCTCGACGCCTCTGTCCTTGAGGGCGTCGACGTTGTGGACCGCGTGGTCCCTCATCACGTCGCGCTGGCCGGTCCTGACCAGGGCTGAGGAGCAGCACCATTCGTCCTTGCCCAGCATGCAGAAGGGTATATCCAGGGCGTTGAGGATCCTGACCGTCGCCACGCCCAGGGCCTGCTGCCGATAGGCTGCGGTGCAGCCCGCGAAGTAGGCGATCTTCGCCGAGTCGAGGACCTCGGCGTCGTCGGGAACGAAGCAGAGCCGATCTTCCTGCTTTGCCTGATAGGGATTTTTGTCCTTTCCCAGAAGCATGGGGAAGAAGGACTGCTTCCCCCAGGGACCGTTTCCTCTGACCACCAGGTTGGGCCTTGTGGCCTCCCACAGCTCTACGGTGTTGATACCCGACTCGCAGACCGTGCCGCAGACGCCACAGGTGGTGCACATGTAGGAGTCGTCCATGAACTGGTTGACCTCGTCCTCGTTCAGGGGCTTGGCTCCGAAGAGCTTCGCCCGGAGGCCGTGCTGGCTTCCGAGGAGCTCTCTGAACTTGGCGATCTTGTACATGGGGGTGATCTCGGGTCGGTCGCCGTACACGTTGAAGGTAGGACACCACTTCATGCACTCCTGACATCGGGTGCATCCATCCAGCTCCATGAGCTGGGTGGACATGAGGAATCCTGATATGAGGGGCTTTCCAGCGGGACTTTCTTTTTCGTTTGCCATCTTATTCGCCTCCTCTGTTTGCGAGAATCGTCAGCGGGGCTGCTATTATGTGCATGTACTTGCTGTAGGGAAGGATCGCGACGAAGAGGGCCAGCGCCAGGATCGTGTGGAGCAGAGAGAAATGGGGCGCATATACCGGGTATGCAAAGGCATCTCCGACGAGAAAGGCGTTGCCTCGCAGCCACTCCGCATAAAAGCCGGTGATGGTTATAAGAAATACTCCGCCCAGGAGGACCACGTCATAGGCCGAGGTCCGGGATCTTACCTCCCTGAGGAAGATCCTCCTCGCAACCCCAACGGTGGCTCCGAAGAGGAGCAGGTAGCCGAAGATGTCAAAGGGAAGAGCCATCCAATCCTTCACCATCTCTGCCTGGTGGGCCAGGCCCAGGACGTTGAAGTGCTCGATTATGTCCATGAAGAGGGCGAAGCCCGACATGGCGGCGAGGATCAAAAACCCGTAGAATATAGTCATGTGCATGACCCATCTCACCGGGCTCCTCCTGAGGGTCCGCCTGAGAAGCAGCACGTCGAGGACGAGGGTCTTTACGAATACCCATACGCCGTCTTTGAAGGCTTGATGAATCCATGTCGCGATAAAAAGCCAGAAGCTGTTTCGCAGCTCATCCTGATAACCGGTGGACCCCATCCCCCACTTCTTGAAGTTAAAGTAGAGGCCGTAGATCCAGAATCCCAATACCACAACGGTAAGGGCGATCACTATCCAAAAGGTGAGACCAAGGGTGTAAAACGCCATCTTATTTCCTCCTTTTCTAAACCACTACCGACTCCATCCGACCATCCTTTTCATTTGAGGTAACCTACCTGAGAAACTAATACTTAAACGTTCCCTTCTGGTCATTTTGATGCTCGAATAATTTTGCGTAGGGTGAGTTTCGATGGAGACTTGAGAGCGACATTTTGCTTGAGAGCGACATTTTGGCCGCTTATTGAAATCCGGTTCCCAAGCTCAGCCGGGACGCAAAAGGCGTCGATCCTCGGGCTACACAGCAGATCCCCGAGACATAATAAAAAATTTCCGAGAAGATATAAGAGGAAAAAAAGTGGACGCTCTACTTAGCGAGCGTCACCTTCTCGATGGAGACCTTCGCGTCCTTG
>NZ_JBNGCU010000126.1:0-4078 GCF_049974945.1 Methanocrinis sp.
CCTCCTTAAGTTCTATTTCCGATCGGCTCTTATTTAAATGAGGTGGCTGCAGGGCCCGAATTCATCACCCTGTCCTCTGATTTGGGGGCCGATATATCGGGCTTGAGGATGACGAGGGTCGAGGCCGCCATCTTCATAAAGTTTCTGTGCGCAGGATCAGACCAATTTTTGGAGAGGGATGCTGCCATGAACCCGGATCGAGCAAGGATTTTGAAGGAGGGCCGGGGCGAGAGGGGGCCGGTCGTCTACTGGATGAGCAGAGACCAGAGAGCCGAGGAGAACTGGGCTCTCGCCTTCGCCCAGGAGCTGGCATCGAAGAGGGGGTCGCCCCTCGCGGTCATCTTCTCCCTCACCGAGAACTTCCTCGGCGCCACCGCGAGGCAGTACGGTTTCATGCTCCGGGGCCTCGAAGAGGTCGAAGAGGCTCTCGCGGAGAAGAAGATACCCTTCGCCCTCCTCCGGGGCGATCCGGGAGAGACGGTCTCGGGGTTCGCGGAGGAGCACGGCGTCGGGGCCGTAGTCACCGACTTCTCTCCCCTCGCGGCGAAGAGGTCCTGGAGCGAGACGGTGATGCAGAGGCTGGAGATCCCCATCTATGAGGTGGATGCTCACAACATCGTACCCTGCTGGCGAGCATCGCCGAAGCAGGAGTATGCGGCCCGGACATTCAGGCCGAAGATCAGGCGGATGCTCCCTGAGTTCTGTGATGAGCTTCCGAGGCTCAAGGTCCATCCCATCCCCTGGGACCTCGGCGAGGGGGTTGACTGGGACCGGATCAGGCGAGCCATCGACGTTGACCGCTCCGTTCCCGAGGTGGACTGGATCGCGCCCGGCGAGAGGGCCGCCCGAAAGGCTCTGCGTCGATTCCTCGATGAGAAGCTCTCGGCATACGATGGGGAGAGAAACGATCCGAGCCTGCAGGGCCAGTCGGACCTCTCGCCTTATCTCCACTTCGGCATGATCTCAGCCGCGAGGGTCGCCCTGGAGGCGGCCGGGCGCGATGCCGACCCCACCTCCAGGGCCGCCTTCCTGGAGGAGCTGGTGGTGAGAAGGGAGCTATCGGAGAACTTCTGCTTCTACAACCCCGGATACGACTCCTTTGCGGCCTTCCCCGACTGGGCGAAGAAGACTCTGGACGACCATCGGGACGACCCCCGAGAGTACCTCTACGATCAGAAGGAGCTGGAAGCTGCAGAGACTCACGACGACCTCTGGAACGCCGCCCAGATGGAGATGGTCCTCCGGGGGAAGATGCACGGCTACATGAGGATGTACTGGGCGAAGAAGATCCTAGAGTGGACTGAGTCTCCCGAGGAGGCCCAGAGGATCGCCATATATCTCAACGACCGCTACGAGCTGGACGGAAGGGATCCGAATGGATACGTTGGAATCGCCTGGTCCATCGGCGGGGTCCACGACCGGGCCTGGGGTGAGAGGGCGATCTTCGGCAAGGTCAGGTATATGAGCCGCAAGGGTGCGAAGTCGAAGTTCGACGTCAGATCTTACGTCGAGAGGGTCGCCTCTTGGAGCTGATCTTAGATGCCGGATCTTCAGAGAATGTAAGCCGAGACCCTCCCGGGCCCTTCACCCTATATCGCCTCCCCCGGGACCATCCCATCCCAGCCTCCGGGCGGGGCGTCGATGAGGATCTCGCCGTATTCGGGCAAGCCCCAGCCAGAGCCGGCGGAGCCACCGGCTCCTACCGCCTCTTTCGAGACGGGACCTGCTGCCGAGGCTGACGATCCATCCGCCTCCGTCACCACCACGTCGTCGAACTCCACCCCCACCTGGGCGTAGCTGAAGAGGCCGACGCCGCCGCTCTCGATCTCGCCGTCCCGAACCTCGCCCCAGAGGACGCCGTCTATGTAGACTCTGATGACGTCGCCGTCGAGGGACACCTCCAGGTTGTACCACCTTCCAGGATCGTACCGAACAGCTTCGCCACCGTCACTCTTGAGTACCGTCTGGACGCCGCCCTTTATCCTGTCCAACCTTCGCAGGGGTCCTGTGCTGCTCTCGTCGCCCACCCAGAGAAACCGATAGTAGTTGGAGGAATCCTCGTACCTGAAGATGAGGCCGATGCCGTCGTTGTCGACCGGCTTCACTCTCGCCATGAAGTCGTAATTCCTCCAGGCCGGTCCTCCGGCGGTTACGTAGGTGCCAAGGTAACTCCCCTCCGCCCCCTCCGACCCGCCGAAGTCGTTGCTGTTCTGCCGCAAAACCCCTTCCTCTGCCGAGACGGTCCAGCTGCCCAACAGGCCGCCGACGGTCCAACCGGCCATATCGCCGTCATCGAAGTCGTCGGTGAAAGGCAGCCCTTCGGATTCGATCCCGGACCCGTCCCCAGAGTCCTTAGAGGGGAGCCCATAGACCCAGGCGATACCCTCTCCGGCCGTCTCCGCATTCTGCGACCAGGTGGCGGGGTCGGAGTCGAGGATGGTGTACTCGCCGGGCGGAAGGGTCAGGTTCGGCCGGATCGACCAGTAGGCGTCGGGAACGCCGCCGGACCCAGGCTGTCCAGAGGCGGGCCAGATGCCCAGGACCAGGCCCCTCTCGTCCTGGAGGCCGATCATCCCCGGATTCTTGCCCTGGCCACGATTCCAGTGGTAGGTCCTGATCTCGGTGATCGTCCACCCCCGATCGATGACGAAGCTGGTGGGACTGGTGGGACCGTTATCCACGGCCCAGATCGAGTTTCGCTCGAAGATCAGCTCCTGCTCCGCTGCCGGGTCGACTTCCGCTACGTCTCCTGACTCATCTTTCGCCCCATCCTCGGCCTCGCCCCCCAAGACCGTCTCATCGCCCTCACCTTCCGCGCCCAGGTCGAGGACGCCCGAAAGGCTCGGCTCCATCGTCGACGTCCCCGACCTGAGATCCTCAATCTCGCCTCCGTCTGCGACCTCAGAGGTCAGCTTCTCGCCAGCACAGATGGAGACGTTGGTGAAGGAGACGACCTTCGCCGAGGACTCGCCCTCGGGGCTGATCACGTCCAAGTCCACGAGGTCGGTCCCGGTCCCTGATATCTCGAGGCTGTACTCGAGGTCCATGGGGAGGAGGTAGATCTCCACCTCGCCAGACTCCATAACCTCAGCTCCAGGGATCTCGTTTGTGACCCTTCCATCGACGGTCCCCACCCTTCTCCCCGATGAGTCGGTGAAGAGGGCGTCGGCGGGGCACTTCAGATCCACCGCAAACTTGCCCTCGTTCTTGAGGCCCTCGATGAAGCCCCTGGCCATCTCCTTCAGACCTGGGAGGAGGGAGTTCGCCTCCTCCAGGGGGATGGTCCTGAAGACCGGGTTTGCGGCGATCTTGGAGGGGGTTCTAGATCCATAACTCTGACTTCCGCTCTGAACAGAATAGTAGAGGAAGCCGTCCAGCCAGAGCAGGGCGACAGGCATTGGTTTCTTGAGATTCTCCAGATCCTTCATGAGGGTGTTGGAGTCGTAGATGTAGACCTGCTTGTAGTCCTCGCCCTCCACCTCCACCAGCTTGTAGGCGAGGACGGCATGACCCCAGGTGCTGTTATTTTTTTGGCCTCGGAAGCTGATTAAAAGGGGCAGGCGATCTTCTTTCAGCGAGCGCTTCACCGCCGCGTAGGTCCTGCTCTGGCTCTCACTGCTGCTCGAGCCGTACCCCCGATCGAAGTACTGGCCTGCGTCAGAGAGGAGGGATCTCATCACCGGGATCATCTGAGCCCGCTGGTAGATGTCTATGTTCTGGCTCGCCTCCTCAAAAGACATATGATAGGCCTTCTTCGCCACGGGCCGCAAGGACGGGTCTGTGAAGTAGAGGGCGGAGGTGGCGGCCATCCCGTAGCAGTGGCCACCCGCCCCGGACCGGTAGCTCTCGTTGAAGTAGTCCCAGAGCCGCGCGTAGGTGGTGGGGAAGAAGAGCCGCAGCCACAGGTCCTTATCAATGGATGAGGGTACGCCTGCGGCCACGGTGGCGATCAGCTCCTCGGCCAGCTCCTCGGTCTTGCTCTGGTTGAAGTTGTAGTTTTTGAATCGATAGGCATCGTCGACGGCGCTGTAGGCCCGCTCTCCGTTGTGAGCGTAGTAGACGTTGACGGTGATGGAGA
>NZ_JBNGCU010000127.1:0-3923 GCF_049974945.1 Methanocrinis sp.
AGACGTGGCCTTTCATCAGCTCCGCCTCCATCTCACCCATCGGCCATTCGTCTATTATACTGATCCAAGTAAGAATTCGTCCTTTGCCGCAGTCGAGTAGATCAGAGCCTTATAGAACAGGTTTCATATAGGGTCCCATCCTAAAAATACTGTGGATTTAAACGCTGAAATGCTGAGCTATCGAGGTCGGAGCTGAGTTTTATGCTGTTTGAAAGAGTTGAATCTGAGGGGCTCGCCCACTACTCCTACATCGTGGGGGACAGAGGCGAGGCGGTGGTGATCGATCCCCGGAGGGACTGCGAGGTCTATTCTAAGATGGCGTCGGCGGAGGGGATGCGGATCACCGCCGTCCTTGAGACCCATCGAAACGAGGACTACGTCGTGGGCTCGGTGGAGCTCTCCACCAGAACGGGTGCAGAGATCTTGCACGCCGACGGCCAGCTCGGCTACAGATACGGAGAGGCGATCGAGGACGGGACGGTCGTTAAGGTCGGAAGGTTCGAGATCGAGGCCATCTCCACCCCCGGCCACACCCCGGGCTCGATGAGCTACCTCCTCGGGGACGCTGGGGGCGATCCTTGGGTCGTCTTCACCGGAGACGCCCTCTTCGCCGGGGACGTGGGAAGGGTCGACCTCCTGGGTATGGAGAGGGCCGAGGAGATGGCAAGACTGCTCTACGACTCGGTCTTCAAGCGGCTCCTCCCCCTGGGTGACGAGGTGATCGCCTGTCCCGCCCACGGGGCGGGATCGGTCTGTGCCGCCTCCATAGCCGACCGGAAGTGGACCACCCTGGGGATGGAGCGAAAACTGAATCCCAAGCTCCAGGTCGCAGGAGAGGAGGAGTTTGTAGAGAGGATGGCGGTGGAGCTGGAGCGCCCGCCCTACTTCAGGGAGATGGAGCGGCTCAACCTGACCGGCGCGCCCCTCCTCAGCACCGTCCCCGACCCTGCGCCCCTCTCCCCGAGGGAGTTTGCGGCGATGACCGAGGAGAACGCCGTCCTCGACACCAGGATGGAGCTTGGATTTGGGGCGGCCCACGTTCCCGGAGCCCTCAGCATCTGGCTAGATGGGGTTCCCAGCTTCGCGGGCTGGTTTTTGCCCTACCACAAAAAGGTCCTCCTGGTGGCTGAGACCGCGGACCCGGATACGGCGGTCCGCCGGCTCCGGCGGATCGGCTACGACGACCTGGCGGGATACCTGGCCGGAGGGATGGTAGCCTGGCACATGGCCGGAAAAGAGAGCAGGTCCATCGCCACCGCCGACGTCCACGACCTCTGCACCCGTCTCGACCGAGAGGGGAGGGGGAAGGCGTGGATCCTGGACGTCCGAAGCGATGACGAGCTGGAGTCCTCGGGGAGGATCACCGGCGCCCATCACATCCACATAACCCAGCTCCCCCAGCGGATCGAGGAGGTTCCGAAGGACCGGCCCGTCTACATCTTCTGCGGAAGCGGCCTTCGCTCCATGGTGGCCGCCTCGATCCTCCAGAGGGAGGGGTGGGATAACGTGACCGTGATCCTCGGAGGCATCGCCGGCTGGTCCTCGGTCGCCTGTCCCCTGGTGAGGTAGAGGCATGGGCATGGAGGCTATCTGATGAACGATATATTCAGAAATATATATGGCCGCAGGTCGATCAGGAAATACCTCGAAGACGACGTCTCTGACGAGGAGATTCTGGATCTGATCAAGGCCGGGGTCCGGGCTCCAAGCGCTACCAACGAGCAGCCTTGGAGGTTTGTGATCGTAAAGAACAGAGACCTCATCGCCAGATACTCCAGCAGGGCAAAAGAGCTCTGGCTCAAGCAATACCAGGGCTCAGAGGGGCCGGAGGCTCAAGGTTTGATCGGGATGGTCTCAGACCCAGAGTTCAACATATTCTACGATGCCCCAGTTCTGGTCATGATCTTCGGCCGTCTCGACGCCTTCGCTCCAGAGATCGACTGCGCCCTGGCGGCCGAGAACATGATGCTTTCGGCCTGGTCCCTCGGTATAGGAAGCTGCTGGATAGGGCTTGCCGTCCCCCTCGGCGAGGACGAAGATTTTCTGAAAGAGGTCGGGGCCTGGGATGGCTACAAGCTGGTGGCGCCCCTCATCTTTGGACATCCCGCCGAGTCGGATCATGAGCCCACCTCGCGAGATGAGGATGTGGTCTTGAGATGGGTGAAATAGAAGGGGGACGGACGGCGTTGACAGATACGGATTCTCGAGATGCCCCAATCATGCTGGGTCGCAAGACCGAGAAGGCAACCTTCGCGGCCGGCTGCTTCTGGGGCGTAGAGGCGGCGTTTCGGGAGGTGGATGGCGTCGTCTCCACCTCGGTGGGATACACCGGCGGCACCACCGAAGATCCGACCTACGAGGAGGTCTGCACCGGCCGGACCGGCCACGCCGAGGCGGTGGAGGTGATCTACGATCCGGGGGTCGTCTCTTACGAGGAGCTTCTCGACCTCTTCTGGTCGATCCACGATCCCACCACCAGGAACCGGCAGGGGCCGGACGTCGGGAGCCAGTACCGCTCGGCGGTCTTCTACCACAGCCCCCAGCAGGAGGCGGCGGCCCGGGCCAAGATGGAGCAGCTCCAGAGGTCGGGCCTCTATAGGGGAGAGATGGTCACCGAGATCGTTTCCGCCTCCGAGTTTTATCGGGCCGAGGAGTACCACCAGAGGTACTTCGAGAAGCACGGGCCGAGAGGGTGCAGGCTCTGGTGACGGGGCAGCCTCCGTCGGCTGCCAGAGCCTCAGAGCCCCATCTCTTCGATCCACAATAGAAATACAAAGAGGATCAAAACTGCCGGGACCACTACCAGCCAAGAGTTCACCCCGAGAATCTCGGGAAACGTCGCGTCCCCGAACTCGCCTCTCCTCAGCACCTCCTCTTCCAGCCTCGGGTAAATTGCGGCGAAGAGGCCGGCCCCCAGGAGGACACCACAAAACCCACCAACCAGGGCGTCGACCGACCCCTGGCCCGCGGCTCCTGCTATGGTTCCCGGGCAGTAGCCGAGGAGGCCGAAGCCCGCGCCGAAGACGAGCCCGCCCAGGGCCGAAGAGCCCAAGGAGCCGGATTTCGGGTGGAGGCTTGCGAGCCCCAGGCTACGAAGGAGGTAAACGCCGATCATCCCCGTGATCACCGCCGAGGCCATCACCTTGAAGACGGTGAAGTCTGTGAGGAGGAGCTGGCCGACGATGACCTCGTACCGCGTCACGCCCCCTTTCTGGAGGAGAAAGCCGAAGACGATCCCTATCAGCAGGCCGATGACCAGCTGGGCCCGGTGGTTTGAGCGAAGATTTTCGAGCATCATTTCTTCATCACCTCAGACCCGTGCCCCGAAGAGGATCATCGCCGTAGCCACCCCGCCGACGAAGAAGCAGATCACCGCCAGCCAGGAGCTTGCGGCTAGCTGGGCCGTCCCGCTGATCCCGTGGCCGCTGGTGCAGCCTCCGGCCCACCGGGCGCCCAGGCCCAGGAGGGCGCCCCCGACGAAGGCGGCTGCGATCCGAAGGAAGGGGTCGGGGCCGAACCTTTCCCTCCAGAGAGCCGGGACCGTCTCTGCCCGAAACTCTCCCGACAGGCTGGCCGAGAGGAACGCCCCGAGGATGATCCCCGCCACCAGCATCACCTCCCAGTCGACGACCGGCTCAAACTTCCGATAGTAGGCCTTGTCCCGGACCTTCGATCCGCGAAAGAGCCTCTCGATAATCCCGCTCGTCCTGCTGTAGGCGGTGGAACAGCCGATCGGCCTGTCGGAGAGGAGGACGGCGAGGATATTCAACGCCCCTATCCCACCCCCCACCAGGTAGGGGGACCATAGATCCATCTTCAGATAATCCAGCATGGAATCTCCTCAAAGTATCTCTAAAAAGGGAGTTTGTCGATCTCCATAATATGTCGACCAGACCCACCTCTTAATATCATCATTTTATGTT
>NZ_JBNGCU010000128.1:0-3917 GCF_049974945.1 Methanocrinis sp.
CAGCGCCTTCCTCGGCCAGAAGGGGCTCGACCCCGAGAACTGGCCCGAGGCCTTCAGAAAGCGCATCGGAGAGATGCCGAAGGGTATCAGGTTCCTCTGATCCCACCATTTCTATGATCTCCCCATGAAGCTCTTCAGGACGGAGTCGTTCGAGTCGTCCTTTCCGTAAATCGCCCGGATCTCTCTCATCAATCCATTGCGGTCTGCCTCGTCCACCTCCCCCCAGCTCGGGCGCGATCGTCTCCGGGATCGCGCGCATCTCGTCCTCCAGAAACTCGACGCCTCCGATAGTTGCGGGTACATGGAGCGAAGCTCGAAACCATCGCCCGCAGAACTTGATCCTACAATGTAGCCCTTCTTTCTCTACGAAAGTTTTTAATAGGACAGATTAGATATTTATGTTGTGGAGGACTGCAGTATATGAGAATTTATATACTAATCGTGGTCGCATTTATTATGCTGGCGGGAACCGCCCTTGCAGAGAATGCGGATATAGGCGACGTCGAGGCTTTTCGACAGGCTTTAGAGCAAGATGGTTTCACCGTACAGGAAGGAGATCTTGGTTTCTTTGATCTCATCAAGTTATATGACAAGGGTGTGTTGCCGTCTGCGTATGGCAATAATCCCTCCACCCGATACCTGGCATATTTTGTGCCGCCAGCTCCCGGTTACCAGGTGGAAGAACGAGTCTCTCAAATAGCTGGATTGCTTGGAAAGAGCGTGAACTCCGCCGCCATCTGGAAGATCCGTCCCGATGAAGCCATCGTTTTTGTAGGAAGAACCCCTCCGGAGTGCAGATACTTCAGCTACGATCATTATCTGCTATCGAGGACGTACGGAAATGAGACCCGATGGCTATTCGCCAACTTGGCCGATACGGTGAACAACCTGGTCATCAGAACTGAGGGTACACCGGATGGGCAGTCTGGAGATCCTTACAACCAAAAGACGGTGGTGGTCACCGCTGCCGACCGAGGCATTGATCGAAGAATCCGCGCTGCAGCCGCGTCGGCGGGATATTCCGACGCCATAATCAACACCCAGGTGCTCCCCCCATCGATGTTGAATATGGGCTTGGAGGACGACTCCGATTCGTTCGCCATATTTATCCGGCCAGCTTTATATAACGACCAGCAAGCTGGCAACGATTACCTCAATAACACACCTGCGACCGTTTTCCGGGTTACTCCCAACGAATCCGCGGAGCTCGATCCGTACGATTATCCGGAGCTACGGGTTCGTGGAACGGGTACAACGGAGTTTGATCTTGTAGACGATCTCGAAGAGCTGAGGATCGCGATTCTCGACAGATACAGCGGATTGAACGCCACAGAGCTTCCAACCAGCATTGCAGTCCCTGTGGGGAGCGATGCCATCCAGAGGGGAATCGACGCCGTAGGCCCCGACAACGATGCATGCTACCTATGGTCGGCAGACCAGACCGCCTCTTCCAAGACGCCTCCTTTCCCCGATCTCTCGCAGTACTACGATTTCTTGCGGGATCCAGAGGTCACCTTGGGCAACGACACCAACGAATTCATAATCGTCTATGGGGTCAACCACGTGGCCACGGGAAAGGCGACGTATTCGAACTTCGTTCCCTATGGGGCAGATGCATGGAATGGCGTTACAGCAATCACCGACGTGGATTTCACAGGATCTGCTGAAGAATACCTCCCCGACAATCCCGATGCGAAATACCTCTACGTCTACAGGCTCGCCAGGAACTGCGATGGTGAGCCGTACTGCTTCGAGGTTCCATATGGCGTCGGTGGCTACGGCATAGACCTGGATCAGCCGCTCTTCATCGCCTGGAGGATTTACCTGGAGGAGTCCACAAAGACCGGGCCGTCCTACTCAGAGATCGTATACGATAGGGCCATAAAGTTCGACTAAGCTGTCAGGGCAAAGTCGGCATAGATGAATGAGGGCGTCCTTTTGATGTCCTCATCTGTTTTTATTATCCTTCTCAAGATCTGCTTTAAGGCCTCAGTTCAGATACTCTTTCACAGGCTCGTACATGAAGCTCTTGAGGACCGAATCGTCCTTCTCGTAAATCGCCCGGATATCTTTCATCATTTCCTCGCGTGTTCCCTCGTCCATCTCCTCCAGCTCAGGCGCGATCGTCTCCAGGATCAGGTACATCTCGTCCTCCAGAAACTCGACGCCCCCGAAGTCGTAAAACAAATGGTAAAGCTCGACGAAGAGGTCTTTCGAGAGCGCGAGGAATTTCGGCCTTTCGAAGAGCATGATCAATCGCCTCATGGAGGCCATCTTCTCCAAGAAGAGGTCGGGGTCCGCATCGAGGAACCCGTCTTTCAGTCCTCGAACCTCTCTATTGAGATCGCCAACGTCTCCGGTCAGAAGATGTCTGAACTTCGGCTCGGCGCGCATGATGCTCTTCAGAAGGGCGATGAGTTCCTTCTTGGATCTTCTTTCGAGGGTTCTGATCGTTTCGTCGAGGGACTCGACCTCAGGGTCTTCGGCGAGCCTGTAGAGGAGGGCTGCCAGGTGTTTGCAGTTGCCGTAAGTGTCGAAGTAGGGGCAGGAGCAGCGAAAGATCATCCTTTCCGGGTCGACCTCGACGCTGTAGGTGGCGGTGCCATGAACCTTCGCCAGGACGACGCCGTCGACGATGATGGGATCGTCCACCCTATCCTCTTCGAAGCACCTTCGTCCCCTTTCCAGTATCTTGTCTTCGAAGCGGCCTTCGAACTCCTCTCTCTTAAGTGGTCTCGTCTTCATGATCATCTCTCCTGGTGGGTTACTATGTGACCTGTATTCTGACGTATCACGTATGACCTGATCCGGATTTTTAATTTTCTTATGGCGACGACGAGTTTGGAGCAACAGCAGGCCACCGCCAAAAGTATTTATCATCAGAAATGAAGTAATTCCAAGAAACCATTTTTGAGGTCACTCCCTTGGCGAGCTACAACCAGATGCCCCCGGAGACTCTGCGGGAGAGGGCAAAGACAGCCCTCGGCAGGCTCGAAAAATGCGACGTATGCCCCCGAGCCTGCGGTGCCAATCGGTTGGTGGGTGAGCTTGGGTACTGCAGGAGCGGGCGGCTCGCTCGGGTCTCGAGCTTCACACCTCACTTCGGCGAGGAGCGGCCTCTGGTGGGCGCCCACGGCTCGGGGACGATCTTCATGGCCGGCTGCAACCTTTCATGCGTCTTCTGCCAGAACTACGACATCAGCCAGCTGGGCGAAGGGAGGGAGGTCTCATCGACGAAGCTCGCCGAGATGATGGTCTCTCTTCAGGAGGGTGGCTGTCACAACATCAACTTCGTCACCCCCACTCACTTCGCACCTCAGATCCTGGAGGCGGTCGTTGAGGCGGTGGAGATGGGCCTCTCCGTCCCCCTGGTCTACAACTCCGGTGGCTACGACTCAGTCGAGACCCTCCTGCTCCTGGACGGGATCTTCGACATCTACATGCCCGACGCCAAGTACGGGAGCGACGCTGCCGCAGAGAAGTACTCCGACGCCCCCGACTACACGAGGGTGATGAAGGCGGCGATCCGAGAGATGCACCGGCAGGTGGGGCCCCTGGAGATCGACGAAGGCGGGGTCGCCGTCCGGGGGCTCCTCGTCCGCCACCTGGTCCTGCCTGAGAACCAGGCGGGGACCCGCGAGGTAGTCCGTTTCCTCGCCGAGGAGATCTCGCCGGAGACGTACCTGAACGTGATGGCCCAGTACCACCCCTGCTACAAGGCCCGCAATTACCCGGAGCTCTCCCGGCCCATCACTCTCCGGGAGTATGCCGAGGCCGTAAACCTGGCCCGTGCGGCGGGGCTGGACCGGGGGCTGGGGATCTGAACCGCTACTCCTGTGTCATAAGTAGGACTTACGCAGTTAGTGGGCACAATCTACTTTTCCAGTGATGAAGTTGGAGGCTGGATACTCCCTCCC
>NZ_JBNGCU010000129.1:0-3878 GCF_049974945.1 Methanocrinis sp.
GCGGGCCCCACCGGCGGCGAGGTGGTGAGGCCGTCGACGGGCCAGGTGGCCAAGTCGGTCGCCTTCCTCCAGTGCGTCGGCTCCAGGGACGAGACGGTGGGTAACCCCTACTGCTCCCGGGTCTGCTGCATGTACGCCCTCAAGAACGCCCAGCTGATCAAGGAGAAGTATCCGGATACGGAGGTCTCCATCCACTACATCGACCTTCGGGCCGGGGGCGAGGGGTACGAGGAGTTCTACATCCGGGCCCAGAACCTGGGGATCAACTTCATCCGGGGAAGGGTCTCCGAGGTGGAGGAGGTGGATGGCCAGCTACGGGTCAACTACGAGGACACCCTCCTGGGCGGCTTCAGGTCCAAGCCCTACGACCTGGTCGTCCTATCGGCGGGCCTCGAGGCGAACCAGGACGCGGACGTGGTGGGAAACCTCCTGGGCCTATCCAAGCGGCCCGACCGGTTCTTTGAGATCGCCCACCCCAAGATGAGGCCGGTGGAGGCCCATATCGACGGAGTCTTCATAGCGGGATGCGCCTCGGGCCCCAAGGAGATTCAGGTCTCCATCGCCCAGGGGGAGGCCGCGGCGGCCAAGGCGATGAGGCTTCTCTTGAGAGGGGAGCTGACCCTGGACCCCGTCGTGGCCATGGTGGACCAGGAGAAGTGCATCGGCTGCAAGCTCTGCGTCGAGACCTGCCCCAGCAAGGCGATCTCCGTGGACAAGACCGCCTTCGTCGACGAGGCGGCCTGCAAGGGATGCGGGACCTGTGCCGCCGCCTGTCCCGTCGACGCCATCGAGATGACCCTCTTCTCAGACGAGCAGATCCTCTCCCAGGTGAGGGCGGCGACTGCGGTCAAGGGGCAGTACCCCTTCATCGTGGGGTTCCTCTGCAACTGGTGCAGCTACGCGGGTGCCGATTTAGCGGGTACCTCACGTATCCAGTACCCGACTAACATGAGGGCGATCCGGGTGATGTGCGCAGGCAGGGTTGACCCCGCCTTCGTCATCGAGGCCCTGAAGGGCGGGGCGGACGGGGTTCTCATATCCGGGTGCCGCCTCGGCGAGTGCCACTACAATAAGGGGAACTATCAGGCCCGCCAGCGGATCCAGGTTCTGAAGGGAGTTTTGGAGGGAGTGGGGATCAACCCCGGCAGGGTCAAGATCATCTGGTGTGCAGCGAGCGAAGGCGAGATCCTGGCGAAAGAGGTGAGGACCTTCGTCCGAGAGCTGAAGGATATGGGGCCGGTGGGTACAGAGCTTGCGGCCCTTCGGGCGCCAGAGACCGCGGGAGGCGATAGCTGATGGCCATGGAGATCGAGAAGGAGATGGAGGTCGAGGGATCACACATCAAGTCGATCCAGAGGTCCGAGGACTCGGTGAAGGTCCTGGACTACGACTACAAGAAGTGCGTAGGCTGCGGGATCTGCGTAGACCTCTGCCCCACCAAGGCCCTCTCTCTGGGGCCGGTCATCGAGATCGCCACCGGCCTGGACGCGCCGCCGGTTCTGATCGACCTCGACAAATGCGTCTTCTGTGGGATGTGCGCCGCCTTCTGCCCCGTCGACGCCTATAAGATGACCGTGAATGACAAGGATTACAGGGAGCTGGAGGAGTACCCTCACCTCTTATCAAAGGCCGAGCCGAACGAGAGGTGTCTGCCTTGCGCCCTCTGTGAGCCGGTCTGCCCCACAGAGGCGATCACCGTAGTCTTCTACCCCACCCGGGACGTCTTCGGCCCCCTCCGGGAAGAAGAAAGGGGGGAGGGTAAGGGGAAGATCGAGGTCGATCCCGAGAAGTGCAATTTGTGTGGGAAGTGCGCCAAGTTCTGCGAGGCCTTCCTCCTCACGGAGAAGGAGCCGAGCCCAACAGACCTCAAGCCCTTCGAGCAGCTTCTGGTCGACGAGGACCTCTGCGACCACTGCGGCCTCTGTGTGGGGATCTGCCCCGAGGAGGCGATCAAGGTGGAGGGGACGCCTTTGGAGCTGGAGGAGGAGTTTGAGTTTTCCGGGGAGATCGAGGTCGACCAGGATAGGTGCATCGGATGCGGAAGGTGTCTATTGGTCTGCCCCTACCAGGCCATGGAGATAACCAAGCCCTTCGAGGGCGATATAAGGCTGGTCGAGAAGCAGCTCCCCCTCTGCGACCCCATGGGCTGTCACGCCTGCTTCAACGTCTGTCCCGCCGACTGCTGGTACGTAGGCGAGGACGGCAAGGTCAGGGTGGCGAAGGATCAGTGCATCTTCTGCGGGGCCTGCGCCAACGCCTGCCACTGCCTGGCCATAGAGGTGGATAGATCCAAAGTCACTCATACGAATGTGTTGGAGACGCCCTGGGCCGAGGAGTGGAAAGAGGCGATCTCCTCGGTCGTCACCAAGTCCAGGAGGAGGCCGGACCTCTCCGGGATCGTCCTGCCCCCGGAGATCGAGAAGGTCCCCATACCCGAGATCGAGGCGCCAGAGAGGGACCCCGACCTCCTCTCGAAGATCAACCGGGCCCTCTCGGACGTGGAGGCGGTGATCAACAAGCCGAAGGTGAGGTTCGTCTGGGAGAGAGACGAGATCAGTGAAGCGAGCGGGAAGATCGGCGAGAGGATCAAGAAGGCCAAAGCGAAGGCTGCGGCCGAGGCCGAGGGGGGTGATGGAAAATGACGGAAATGGCGAAGACGGAGACGACGGCGGCGACCGCGGCCATGACCGCCGAGGGGGAGAAGTTCAGAGATCGAGTCTTGGCCCTCGCCGGAGACGAGGTCAAGACCTGCATCCAGTGCGGGACCTGCTCCGCCAGCTGCCCCACCGCCTCCCTGATGAATGTCCCCATAAGAAAACTGATCAAGCTCGTCCTGGAGGGAGAGAAGGAGGCGGCTCTCTCGAGCAGGTCGATCTGGCTCTGCACCTCCTGTCTCTTATGCACCGTCCGCTGCCCGAGGAACATCAGGCCGATGGCGGTCGTCGCCGCCCTGAAGACGATCTACGAGGAGGAGGAGGAGGGCTTGAAGTGCAAGGACTCGGTCTTCGAAGGGATCTTCGCTCGCCAGATAAGGGATTACGGAAGGATATCGGAGTTTCTCCTCTCCGCCGAGTACATGATCCGTAGCCCCAGCTCTGCGGCCCAGATCATGGCCTTCGGCGCAGAGCTCGTCCCAAAGGGGAAGATCGAGCTGAGCTTCGAGGCGGCCAGAGGAGAGAGGATCGAGGGGACCGAGGAGGTGAGGCGGATCTTCGAGCTTCTCGGAGACGAAGAAAGAGCGAAAGCTGAAAAGGTCGAAGCAGCCGAAGCTGGAGAGACTGAGAAGGCCAGTGAGGCCGAAGAAACAAAGGAGGCTCCGAAATGAAGCTCGCATACTACCCCGGATGCGTGGCCCGGTCGACGGGAAGAGAGTACGAGATCTCGACCCTGGCGGTCTGCCGGGCCCTGGGGGTAGAGCTGGAGGAGATCGACGACTGGAACTGCTGCGGCGCAACCCACGTCTCCAACGAGGTCGTCTCGACGGCTCTTGCCGCAAGAAACCTGGTCAGGACCAGCTTGCCGGTGATGACCTCCTGCTCGATCTGCTACAGCAGGCTGCGGGCGGCGATGATCCGCCTCGGTGACCGCCATATGAAAAAGAGGGTGAACGAGGCCCTGGAGGTGAAGTACGAAGAAGAAAAAGAGGTCCAGCACGTCATCGAGACGATCACAGGAGCCCTCGACGAGGCCGAAAACCCCGAGGACATAGTCGTCCGGCCCCTGGCGGGGCTGAAGGTCGCCCCCTACTACGGCTGCCTCCTCACCCGCCCCGGTGGAGGGATCGACAGCCCCGAGAACCCCTCGATCCTCGAAAACCTCATCCGTACCCTGGGCGCGGAGCCGACCGACTTCCGGCTGAAGATGAAGTGCTGCTGCGG
>NZ_JBNGCU010000130.1:0-3869 GCF_049974945.1 Methanocrinis sp.
TGAAGGGTCTGTTGATGCAGATCTCCGACCTGGTGGTGAAATATCCCGAGATCGCCGAGATGGACTTAAACCCCGTCTTCCTCTACCCTGAAGGCTACCGGGTGGTGGACGCGAGGCTGATCCTCGGCGACGCGCCAGAGGTCGTCGAAAGGGCTTTGCCCAAGGTCCAGGACCTCCACGATCTATTCTACCCGAGGAGCATCGCCGTCATCGGAGCCTCGGGGACGAAAGGGAAGCTCGGATGGAACGTCTTCTGCAACCTGATCAACCACGACTTCAAGGGCGAGCTCTACCCCATCAACCCCAAGGCCGAGTCGATAATGGGGATAAAGGCCTACCCCCGGATCAGCGCCGTCGGAGAGCCGATCGACGTCGCCGTCATCCTGGTCCAGGCGAGCATGACGCCGGAGGTGGTGAAGGAGTGCTGCGACTGCGGCGTCAAGTACGTCATCGTCGAGTCCGCGGGCTTCGCCGAGATGGGGGAGGCGGGACGGAAGATCGAGGAGGAGATGAAGGCGATCACCGATGCCTACGGCGTGCGGCTCCTGGGACCGAACTGTTCGGGGATAATAAACACCCACTGCAGCATGGTCCAGTCGATCGGGATCGTCGACGCCCTCTCCCGGGGGAACATCGGCCTCATATCCCAGGCCGGGGTCTGCGCCGCCGGGATGCTCTGGGGGCTGCGGCACATCATGGACTTCGGGATCGTGGCGACGATCGGAAACAAGCTCGACATCAACGAGACGGACATGCTGGAGGCGGTGAGCCAGGACGAGAACGTGAACGTCATCTGCATGTACCTGGAGTCGGTGAAGGGCGGGAGAAGGTTCATCGACGTGGCGAAAAGGATCACGAGGAAGAAGCCGATAATCACCCTCAAGTCCGGCAGAACCGAGGCGGGGAAGAGGGCGGTCGCCTCCCACACAGCCTCCATGGCCGGAGACGACCTCGTCTACAGCGCCGTCTTCAAGCAGGCCGGGGTGATCAGGGCGAGGGACTATGAACACATGTTCAACCTCTCTCGGGCCGTATCCAAGCAGCCCTTCCCCAAAAAGGAGGGTGTCTTCATCATAACCTACGCCGGGTCCCTCGGCGTCATCTCCGCCGACGCCGTCATCGACGAGGGGATGAGGCTCTCAGAGCTGGAGTCCTCCCTCAAGGAGAGGCTTCTGGATCTATTGCCGGAGTACGTCGGCGGGACGAACCCCGTCGACTACACCTTCAGCATGGATGCGGAGACGGTGAAGAGGACGATCGAGATCGGGGTCGAGAGCGAGGACGTGGGAAGCTTCATCGTCATCCTCCAGGCCGAGATCCTGGGAAGCTACGTCGAGCCCCTGGGCAAGATCGACTATCGGGGAAAGCCGATCATGGTCTGCGTCGCAGGAAAGGAGTTCGCCATGGACGACGTCATCAAGATGGAGAACGTCGGAATCCCCGTCTACCAGACCCCTGAGCAGTGCGCAGACGCCATATCGGTGATGTACAGGCACTGGCAGCTCTCTGGATGATGACCGACCCATCACCCCTCGGAGGCCGTCACGCACCGAGGGGATCATCCCCCGGAGCCGACGGGCTTTGGGGGGACGATGGCGGCGGCACTGTCCCGTTCGGTATCGATTCAATACAAGTTTTGGACGTCCTGGGGCACGGTCCAGTTTCCGCCCTCAAAGATTTTCATGGATGATCGGTTACGGGCAAACTCCATCGTCCTCGTCCAGTTCTTGCTGGACGGCAGAGTGGAGGGGTCGATCATCCTGTTGTACCGAGGGTCGAAGGCGGTCGAGGACTGGTTTGCCATCGCCAGGCTTTGGTTTTTCCTCGCCTCGGCTAGCTGTTTGGCCACCTTTCCCAGGGTTGATACGTTCTTCGAAGATCCTCCCAGGGATGCCGGTTCTTTGAAGATCCCAGAGCCGAAATAGGGGTAGTACTGGCTGTAGTCGATCCTCGATGGCGCGCCCCCGGAGAAGAATATGGGGTCGGAGAAGTAGGACCTCCACGCCGAGTAGTCGGGCCCGCTTCCTGGGTCCAGATAGTCTCCGCTCGCCTGGCCCGCCGCCAGGATCAGGGCCGATACGACCAAAATCAAATTGTGGTTTGAAATCATATCTTAATCACACTCCCCAGAGGGGAGTATGCCCGACCTCATTTAAATTACTTGCCCAATAGATGACAGTATGATCTCCCGCAACGGTCAGAGCCGGGAGATCTTCATAACGCACCCCTCGTCCTTCTCCTCGACCTCTAGCTTCATCCCCAGGTCTGCGAAGACCTTCCGCCAGTGGCTCTCGATGCAGGTCTTGCAGTGCTGCTTTGCCACAAGCCCCGCCCCCAGGCGGGCGAAGGCGTTGATCCCCTCCTTGATGGCGCACCTCTCCCTTCTGATCTCGACCCAGCCGTCCCCCTCCACCACCGAGACTTCGCTTCCGAATAGGTTCTTGTCGTTGGTGGCTACGGCGACGGCCAGGTCCTTCGGCTCGGATAGCTCGAGCCTCTTGAAGGTGTCGGCGACCTGGTGGGCGCCCATATCCTGAAACTCGCGAAGCCCCTTTTTGCCGAGTCTCTTCGCGACGTAGCCGCTGCTTCCGTAGAAGCTTCCAAGCCACATAGCCACCACCCGTTGCTGGATCTGATCTTTTGGGATCTCGGGAATGTCGATCATGAGAGAGGCTCGTCGTGAAGGCGATATAATCCTTTCCGAGTGCCAGAGCCCGATACTCCATTTTGATCGTTTCGAACCTGCGAAGGTTGGAGGAATCTTTCTGGACTGGCGAAGTTACCTCTCAAACCATCTTCGGAGAAGGGTGGGGATAAACGCTCTTAAAAGCACTGTGAGTTGGTCGTTTATGCTGGCGTTCACCTAGGGCCCATTTCAACTCGGTCAGGGAGCATACGAAACCCGATATTTTTATAATTCAGATAATTTATTATAATCACTTCACAAAAACAACTTTGGAAACACTTAAATATTCACTATATGAAAACGTACTCCATCTTTGCGGTCGTCTCATGTCCAGAGCATCTCGATCGACGACCGCTCGGATTGGGAGGGAGAGGAACGACTCGCATTTCAACAGACCCGTCGGGACCAGATTTTGGAAGGGCATGGGAGGAAGATCCAAACGTTGATGTCAGCTCAAGAGTGATTCATGTGATAAATGTCCAATCCATTTTTAAATCCATATTTTCACAAGGCGTCACGAACGTCTTCTCCCTTCTCCTGATCACTTTCTTACTTTTCGCGTCCATCTCGGGCGTCTTCGCAGCTTTGAGCACAAACGCCATCGCCCCGACCTCGGTCAACATCTGCGAGTCAAACCGCTTTGCTGCGTACATCAACAACACCGGGACGACCCCTGAAAATGATATTCTTCTCAACGTCACCATCCCTTCGGGCTTCTCTTACGAAAGCGGCACCACCGGCATAACCTTTCCCGACGGCTCTTCCAGTGAAGATCCCCAAATAGATGGGCCGTATCTCGAATGGAACCTGACGGATATAATGACCACCGAGACGGGGGTGGTGATAAACGAGGTTCTTCCCAACCCTCTGGGCAGCGATGGCAGCAATGAGCGCGTCGAGCTTTACAACGCTGGTAGCACCTCTGTAAACGTCAGCGGATGGTCCATAAAAGACGAAGCGAACAATACGAGGGACATAGAATCCTACCTAGTATCCGGCAGTGTCGAAATGGCCCCTGGCTCGTTTTTGGTGGTCAGTATGTGGCGTCTCGACAACGACGGCGACACGGTATTCCTCTTCAACGACACTGATGTGCAGAAGGATTCTGTAACCTACGGTACGAGCGTTGAGGGCGAGAGCTGGGCCTGCATGCCCGACGGCTCTGAGCTCTGGAACTGGAGAC
>NZ_JBNGCU010000131.1:0-3838 GCF_049974945.1 Methanocrinis sp.
CGGGGTCGATGTTGGCGTTGATCCCGATCCCCACCACGGCGTAGTCGAGCGAGTCGATCTCCGCCCCGATCTCGGTCAGAATCCCGCAGACCTTCCTACCCATCACCAGGAGGTCGTTGGGCCACTTGATCTCGACCTCGAGGCCGTATAGCCCCGAGAGAGCCCTGGCGGCGGCGACGGCGGCGGCCATGTTAACCCTGGGAGCGAGGGTGGGGGGGATCTTTGGCTTCAGGATCACGCTCATCCAGACCCCTCCCTTTGGGGAGTTCCAGGACCTCTCCATCCTGCCCCTCCCGCCGGTCTGGATCTCGGCGACGACCACCGTCCCGTTCTCTGCCCAGGGCGCGATCCTCTTCGCCTCGGCATTGGTGGAGGTGAGGGACCGGCGGGAGATCACCGTCCCTCCGACGAACTTCGTATCGAGTCCGGCTCCGACGAGATCGGCGCATAGGAGGTCTGGCATCGATCTTAGCCTGTAGCCCCTCCTCGACGCCTCTATCTCGTACCCCTCCGAACGGAGCGATTCGACCTGCTTCCAGACCGCAGCCCGGCTGACGCCGAGGGATCGAGCCAGCTTTTGGCCGGAGGTCCAGGAGCCGATCTTGGTGATCAGCGCGCCCTTGACTTCTTCCCTGCTCAAGGGGCGACCTACTCCTCGGAGGGGGGAGTTTCGCGATGGGCCATATAGGCTCCTACGGCCGCAGATATGGCCGCCACCTTCCTGGTGTCTGCGCCCAGGGCAGAGGCCAGGGAGAGCCCCTTCTCCCGCTCGGCCTCTGCGACCTTCTTCACCTCCTCCATTATCGCCTCTTCCTTGAGGAAGTTGGTGTTGATGTCGCCCCGCCTGAACCTCTCGTGTCGGAGGACCGCAAGATGGAAGTTTATGTTGGTCTTGACGCCGGTGACGATGTATTCGTAGAGGGCCCGCTCCATCCTCGCGATCGCCTCCTTGCGGTCCCTGCCCATGGCCACCACCTTGGAGATCATGGAGTCGTAGTAGGGCGGGATCACAAAGCCGACGTAGACGCCGCTGTCGACCCTTATGCCGGGACCACCGGGGCTCCTGTACCTCTTGATCCTGCCCGGGGAGGGGGCGAAGTCGTTGAGAGGGTCCTCGGCGTTGATCCTGCACTCGATGGCCCAGCCCCTGATCTCGATCTCGTCCTGAGAGTAGGCCAGGGGCTCTCCGGCGGCGATCCGGATCTGCTCTTTCGCCAGGTCGACGCTCGTCACCATCTCGGTGATGGGATGCTCGACCTGGAGCCTGGTGTTCATCTCCAGGAAGTAGTAGTCGCCCCGGGAGTACATGAACTCGACAGTTCCCGCGCTCCGGTAGTCGATCGCCTCCGCCGCCCGGACGGCGATGGAGCCCATCTCCTCCCGCAGCTCAGGGGTCATGATCGGCGAGGGCGACTCCTCGATCAGCTTCTGGTGGCGCCTCTGGATCGAGCACTCCCTGTCGGAGACGTAGATGGTCCTGCCCTTGGAGTCGGCAAGGATCTGAAACTCGATGTGACGCGGGTCTGCGAGGTACTTCTCGACGTAGATCGTCTCGTCGCCGAAGGCGGATTTTGCGATCGACCTCGCCGAGCTGAGGGCGGGGCCGAGGGTCTCGTCGTTCCACACGATCTTCATGCCGATCCCGCCTCCTCCCGCCGCCGGCTTCAGCATGACGGGATAGCCGATCGACTCTACCAGCTCCACCGCCTCCTGGGGGTCGACGATCCCTCCCTCGCTCCCGGGGATGATGGGAACGCCCGCGTTCTTCATGATCTCTCTTGCGGCGATCTTGGACCCCATCCTCTCGATGGACCGGCTGGTGGGCCCGATGAAGACTATGCCCTTCTCCTCACAGGCCTGGGCGAAGGCGGGGTTTTCAGAGAGGAAGCCGTAGCCGGGGTGGATCCCCTCGGCCCCGGTCTGCTCCGCCGCCGCCAGGATCTTGTCGATCCGGAGGTAGCTCTGGGAGGCTGGCGAGGGGCCCACGAAGACCGCCTCGTCGGCGTACTTGGCGAAGAGGGCGTTTCTGTCGGCCTCGGAGTAGACCGCGACGGTGGAGATGCCGAGCTCGCGGCAGGCTCTCATGATCCGTATGGCGATCTCTCCACGGTTGGCGATCAGAATCTTCTGGAACATCGTCGGAGTTAAGGCGGACCGAGGCTAAAAACCTTTGGCGAGGCCGGGGAAGAAGAATTTAATAACCTTTCTGCCGAGACTAAAAGCCATGAAGCCGAGGGAGATGTCCGGAGAAGAGTGCGAGGATCTGCTGGCGAAATCCAGGCTCGGGAGGCTCGGCCTATCTGCGGGCGACCGGCCTTACGTGGTGCCCATGTCTTACGTCTGCGCGGGCGGGGTCATACTCCTCCACTCGGGCCTTCGGGGAAGGAAGCTGGAGATGGCCAGGGAGAACCCTCGGGTCGCTTTCGAGGTGGACTCTGTTGAGGGGGGCAGGTGGAAGAGCGTCATCGTCTTCGGAGAGGCCCGCCTTTCCACCGACGTGGAGGCGAAGAAGAGGCTCTTTGACATATTCACCAAAAGCGAGATGGGAGGGCATGGAGGAAAGCGTTTCAGCCGCGAGGAGATGGAGAAGATGCCCATGGTGATCTGGGAGATCGAGATCGAGGAGATGACCGGACGCGAGGGCGTCTGGTAAAACGAAATTCGGGGCAGTTTTCGCCATGACCGCCATCAAGTGGACCGAGAAGTACAGACCCAAGAGCCTGAAAGAGGTTTTAGGGAACGGGAAGGCCGTCTCGGACCTGGAGGCCTGGGCCCGGGCCTGGGAGAGGGGAGTGCCCGAGAAGAGGGCGGTCGTCCTCTACGGTCCCGCCGGGGTGGGGAAGACCTCCGCAGCCCTGGCCCTGGCCGAGGAGCACAGCTGGGACCAGATCGAGATGAACGCGAGCGACAGCAGAACCGCCGCCGCCATCTCGAAGGTGGCGGGCGCAGCCTCAAAGATGATGACCTTCTCCGGCAAAAAGAGGCTGGTCATCCTGGACGAGGCCGACAACCTCTACGGCTCTGCGGACCGGGGTGGCTCTGCGGCGATGCTGAAGCTCGTCCGCGAGACCGACCAGCCGGTGATCTTGATCGCAAACGACTACTACGGCCTCACCAAGCCCCTGAGGGAGGCGACCCTGGGCATTCAGTTCAGGTCCATCAGGAAGACCACCGTGGCCTCGGTCCTGAAGGATATATGCCGGGCCGAGGGAGCGGGGTGCACCCCGGAGATGATCGAGGAGATCGCAGATAACGCGAACGGCGACCTCCGGAGCGGCGTAAACGATCTTCAGGCGGCCCTGGAGGGCTCCCTCGAGCTCGGCGAGGTGGCCACCAGCGTTCGGGACTCCAAGGCCTCCATCTTCGACGGGGTGGCCAAGATACTGCGAGGCGCAAGCGCCTCCGAAGCGGTCAAGATCGCCTGGTCCCTGGACGAGAGCCCCGAGGACCTGGTTCACTGGGTCGACGAGAACCTGCCCCTGGTCTACAAGCCCGCAGACCTGGCCGCAGGCTACGATATGCTCTCCCGGGCCGACGTCTTCCTGGGAAGGGTCCGCAGGCGTCAGAACTACGGCCTGTGGCGGTACGCCTCCTTCATGATGACCGGGGGGGTCCAGTCCGCCCGGACGGAGAAGAAGGGCGGCTACATCCCCTTTCGGCCCCCGAGCTACTGGCGGAGGATGGGCCAGACCCGGAGCGCGCGGCAGATCCGGGACTCGGCGGCGAAAAAGATCGGAACTCACTGTCATACCAGCTCCCGTCAGGCCAAGAGAGAGATGATGGGCTTCTTCGGACTTCTCCTCAAGGACCCCGAGAAGGGGCCGAAGGTGGCGGCCCT
>NZ_JBNGCU010000132.1:0-3709 GCF_049974945.1 Methanocrinis sp.
GGCAGATGATGCGGGCGAAGACCGGGATGATGAGCCTCGACTACATCTTCATAACCCACCACCACGCCGACCACATCCTGGGAATACCGGGGCTTTTGGAGACGATGGCCTTCCAGGGAAGAAAGGAGCCGGTCACCATCGGGGGTCCCGTCCGGACCGCCGAGCTGGTGGACCTCTTCGACCGGCTCTGCTACTACTCCCGCAAGTTTCCTGTGCGGGCCCTGGAGCTTGAGGCGGGCGACGTGGTGGAGATGGACGGCTACGAGGTCGAGGCGATCAGGACCGCCCACAGCATCCCCAGCCTGGGCTACTGCCTACGGGAGGACCCCAGGCCCGGAAGGTTCAACCGCGCAAAAGCGATCGAGCTAGGCGTTCCCTCCGGACCTCTCTTCGGAAGAATCCAGCAAGGCGAGACGGTGGAGGTCGAGGGGGGGACCGTTGGGCCAGAGGATGTGATGGGCCCCGCAAGGCCCGGAAGAAAGGTGGTCTACACCGGGGACTCGAGGCCCACCCCCGAGATCGAGGAGGCGAGCCGGGGTGCAGATCTTCTAATCCACGACGGATCCCTCGGCGACGAGATGGCTGACTGGGCTAAAGAGACTATGCACAGCACCGCCGGCGAGGCGGCAGAGCTCGCGGAACGAGCGGGGGCCCGAAGGCTGGTTTTAACCCACATCAGCTCCCGCTACTCCGACGACGTCGGCCCCCTCCTCGCCGACGCCCGCCGCCACTTCTCCGACGTTGTGGTGGCCGAGGACCTGATGAAGGTTGAGCTGAAGCTGAGAGATCGCTGAAGGGCGATGGTAGATTGCTGGCCGAGATCTCGCCCTCAATCTCAATCGTTTCGATCCTCGGCTGCCCTTCTTGATATCCGCTCCCTCTCCTCTCTCATCGCCCTTCGCAAGCCCTCGGCAATCTCGTCGTCCCTCCCGGCGAGGGCGCTCTCCAGGGAGAGGGCCACGCTCTCCAGGGCGTAGCCGACCCGGCCCAGGTCCATCTTCCTGCTCTCGGCCCTCAGCCCGGCCTCGAAGAGAAGGTCGATCTCCTCTTGGGGAAGGCCCAGGGCCTGGCCGGCGCTGATGGCCCGCCCGTACATCTCCTCGGAGATGTAGTAGATTAGCCCCTCCTCGTAGAGCCTCTTCGACTCCTCCTCCCCTCCCGCCTTCTTGGCGATGAGGGCGGCCCAGAGATAGTCCCCCTCACCTGCGGCGATCTCCACCGCCCGGTCAACCCGTCCCGAGTCCTTCGCGAGGGCGATGGCCAGCTCCGTCTCGCCAGCGCCGATCAATATCTCGATCCCTGGGTCCACCAGCTCCTCGGGGAGGCTCCTCATGTTCTCGGTCAGGTAGAGTACCTGGTCCTCTGGGCTCATCTTATCGAAATCGTCGATCGATATCTCCATCAATGACATCACCATCTGAAGCTTTCAGCGGACGAGCTCCGATATCTCCGAGAAGTCGACCCTGGCGGTGTTGTCGATGGTCAGAGGGGTGACCGAGATCTTTCCCTCCTGATAGACGGCCCGGACGTCGGTCCCCTCCCGCTCGGTGCAGACGAGGTCGCCATCGATCCAGTAGTAAGGCCTGCCTCGGGGGTCGGCCCGCTCCTGGACCGCGGTCCTGAATATCTTCCGGGCAAGCCTGGTGACCACCACCTCCGTCTCCTCGGTGGCGTCCACGGGGACGTTTATGTTCAGGATGTCGACCCCCGGCGGCAGTCCCCTCTCCAGGACGTTCTTTGCCACCCGGCGGACGAGGTTCGCCGCGACGTCGAACTGGTAGGCGTGATCGTTTCTGCTGTCGAACTTGTCCCCCTGGTCCACCACCTGGACCGAGGCTGTGATCGCCGGAACGCCATAGCTTGCGGCCTCCAGGGCCGCCCCGATCGTCCCGCTGGTGGTGACGGTGTCGGTGCTGATGTTCTCGCCGATGTTTATCCCCGAGACGGCTAGGTCGGGGAGTTCCCCTTTCATAAGCCAGAATATCCCCATGATTACGGAGTCGGTGGGGGTGCCGGAGACCTCGTAGGCCTCGACGCCGTCAAGGCTGACCTTGTTGTACCTCAGTGGCTCGAAGACCGAGATCGACCTTCCTACGCCGCTCCTCTGGCCGGAGGGGGCCGCGACCAACAGCTCGCCGAGGCCCACAACGCCCCGGACCGCCGCCCTGATCCCCGCGGAGTGAACGCCATCGTCGTTGGTTACAAGAATGCGGTACATCGCTTATCTTATCGGGGATGGGAGTATAAAAATGGAGCGTTTTCATCTCTGCCCGGCCATCTCGTAGGCCCGGACGGCGTCGGTTCGAGTTATTATCCCGACGAGCTTCTTCGGATCATCGCCCCTCACCACCGGAAGCCTGCCTATCTTGTTCTGGTACATAAGATCCATGGCGTACTTTGCGGACTGGTCTGGGCGGATGGTGATCACCTCCTTGACGGCGACGTCGCCCACCAGGGTCTCATCCTGCTCTGCGATCGGAACCTTCCGCAGGTCGTCGAAGGTGATTATCCCCACCAGATCTCCATCTTCGACCACCGGAAAGCCGGTGTGATTGCGCCGGAACATCAGGTCCCGAAGCTCTCTTAAGGTCATCTCAGGACCGACGGAGGTGACCTTTCGGTGCATCGCCTCGGCGACCGGTATCCCCTTCAGGACCGGCTGGGGTTGGTCGATGAAGATTCCCTTCCTCATCAGCTTGAGGGAGTAGATGGACATCCCCTTCATCAGGATCTGGGCCGTCGCATAGCTGAGGACGCAGGCGATTATGATCGGTGGAAGCCTGCTGTAGCTGCTGGCCATCTCCGGGATCATCACTATGCAGGTGAGAGGGGCCCGGGCGGCTCCGGCGAAGAGGGCCGCCATCCCCAGAAGGCCGTAGACTGTGGGGGTGGCGGTGTCGAGGCCCGGGAGGATCACTTTTGCTAAGAGGCCGAAGGCCACCCCAAACATGAAGCCGATATAGAGGGAGGGGGCGAATATGCCGCCGCTTCCGCCGGAGCCGACGGTGAAGGAGGTGGCCAGGATCTTGAGAAGGCCCAGGGCGACGAGGAATAATATCAGATCCAGAGAGCTCGGAAGGGACGGCATCTCGAAGATCCTGGTTATGCCGTCGTAGCCGACGCCCATGATCCCGTAGCCGAATAGATAGTAACCGCTGATACCCGCCACCATCCCTCCGATGGCGGGCTTCAGCATCCTCGGCGCCTTAAGGGCCTCGAAGAGATCCTCGAAGAAGTAGAAGATCCTCACCCAGGAGAAGGCGAGGGCTCCGAAGATGGGGCCGAGGACGAAGCAGAGGGCGAGGTCGGCGGTGCTGAAGGCGAACTCCGGGTTGAAGAAGGCCGGGGCGGGGGTGGTCAGGGCGGCCGCCACCGCCGCGCCGACGACCGCCGAGATCAGTATCGGGACCGAGTCGAAGGGAGAGAACCTCCTGGCCACCACCTCCATGCTGAATATGGCCCCGCCCATGGGTGCGTTGAAGGTCCCGGCGATCCCGGCGGCGACGCCGCAGACGGTGAGAAGCTTCAGGTCCTTTGATCCAATCCTGAAGATCTGGCCGATGAGGGAGCCGAAGGAGGCACCTATCTGGGCGATGGGCCCCTCCCTTCCGGCGCTTCCACCGCTTCCGATGATCACGGCGGAGGAGAATATTAGAAGAAAGCCCACCCTTTTTCTGATCTGGCCACCGCTCACCTGCAGGCTCTCGAT
>NZ_JBNGCU010000133.1:0-3707 GCF_049974945.1 Methanocrinis sp.
CGTTTTTACCGGTTGATCTTGTAACGAGTGATCGCCGCCACCCCTCCCAGGGCCTCGAGCCTCTTTCCCGGCTCAAACTCCGAGCTGAAGACGACGACCCTTCCCCTGGCGTTCGTGACCGTCCTCATCAGCTCGTCGACCTCGGGCAATCGGAGCAGCTCATCGGAGACCATCAGGGTCTCGACCGCCCCCTGCTCTGCGACCGCCCTCACCTCGGCAGGACCGTAGGCGGCCCTGCCGTCGGTGGCGATCTCCCGGAGGAGGTCCTCGATCAGGGTCGTCTCCAGGGCGAGCCTGCTCTCCTCCAGGATCTTGTCTATCGCTCCCCGCCGGAGGACCTCCTGGAAGCCCGAGATCCCCATGGTGGTGGCGTCGTATAGGACTATCCTCGCGGCAAGGTCTGGATAGGTGGCGTCGATCCTCTTTTTCAGGTCCTCCTTGGTGAAGCCGGGCCCTGCCAGGATGACCCGCGAGCCGGAGACGGCAACCCTATTGAGCTCTCCGGCCACCTCGTCGAGGAACTCGGATCTTCTGTCGCCCCCTTTGCCGCCCATCCCCTTGCCGGCCCCTGCCCTCACCTCCGAGACGGTCTCGACACCGAACTGCCTTAGGACCCCTATCGCCGCCTCCCCCTCCTCGACGAGGGCGATCACCACCTTAGGCCTCTTCGACTCGGCTACGGCCTCTTTGATCCGGGCAAGCTCGTCGGGTCGCCAAACCTTGACGATGGAGACGTCGACCCCCGGCTCCAGGTTGAGGGTGTGGTAGCTGGCGACGTCCGGCCCCACCTCGATCACCCCGTGGACTCGGAGCCAGTTGGAGGAGGTGTGAAACTCCACCGACTCCGCCCTGATCCCCAGCCGGACGGGCCTTCGTTCGAGCTTCTCGGGCCGGAGCTTGTCGGTCGAGGCTGTCGCTTTTCTGTGGGTGAGGGCGAAGACGAGGTCGCCGGGGGCTATCAGGTACTTGAGGTGCCAGAGGTCGTCGATCGACTCGGGGACGAGGGATATCTCCCCCTCCTCGCCGCGCAGGCTCTTCTTCAGAACGCGCATGAGATACCCCTCTGATCAAAAGGCTTAAATGGATTGCCTGAAAAGGCAGGGTTCGAGCCGCCATAACTCAGTTGGTAGAGTGTCTGGCTGTTAACCAGATCGTCACAGGTTCGAGCCCTGTTGGCGGCGTCCAAAAACGTTTCTTGGGCCTGTAGCTTAGTCCGGTTAGAGCGCTCGGCTCATAACCGAGTGGTCGCCGGTTCAAATCCGGCCAGGCCCATCTTCTCAAAATACGATCAAAGTATGCTCGGAGATCAGCAGGTTGAGGCCTCTTCGGTCAGAGTTCTTGCGGCGACCTGCCAGGAGGATATCTTCTTCTTGTTGAGGCCGGTCTTCTCCGCCAGATCATCGGCCTCGGCTCCGGCGAGGTCGAGGGCGGTCTTGACCCCGGCGGCTTCGAGCTTCTCCAGGGTCTTGGGGCCGATCCCCGGGATCTTGGCGAGAAGGTCGACCTCGGCCTTCTTCTTCGCCTCCTCAGCCTTCTTCGCCTGCCACTGGTCGAAGTTGCACTTGGGGCAGCCCAAGTCCCAGGGCCTTTTGCCCTTGTTGATTATCCGGATGTGATACATCCCGTGCTCTTCACAGGTCTTGTCGGTGACGATGATCATGCCGAACTTGGGAAGGGGGAGCGTGTTGGTGCATTCGGGGTAGCCGGTACATCCTATGAACCTGCTGCCGCGCCGTCCCCTCCTGATGATCAGCTCTGACCCGCAGTTCGGACAGGTGCCCACGATCTTGTCGGTCCGCAGCCCATCCCGGAGGGTGGTCTCTATCTCCTCCTGGTGGCTGAGAAGGTCGTCGAAGACTGCGTCGAGCATCGACCTCGACTCCTCGATCACCGCCCCCTCTCCGATACGACCCTCGGCGATCTTCGTCATGTCCTCCTCCAGGGTCCTGGTCATCTCCGGCTTGGTGATGGTGGGCGAGTGGCGTTCAAGGGCATCGATCACCGCGTAAGCGGTGTTCGTCGGCTTCATGGGGTTGCCGTGGACGTAGGCTCTCGCATAGAGCTTGCTTATTATATCGTGCCTCGTCGACTTCGTACCCAGCCCCAGCTCGTCCATCAGCTTCACCAGCCTTCCCTGACCGTATCTCGAGGGGGGCTGAGTCTCCTTCTCGACGAGGTCTTTTCCCAGGACCGAGAGCCTCTCCCCCTCGGAGAGCTCGGGCAGGATCTGCTCGGCTGCCTTGCTGTAGGGGTAGCAGGCCCTCCACCCGGCCTCGACCTGTCGGGCGCCCATGGCCCGGAAGGGCTGGCCGCCGATGTCGAGCCTGACGTTCATGGTGATCCAGCGAGAGGGCTCGGAGAGGGTCGCCAAAAAGCGTCTGACTACCAGCTCGTAGATCTTCCACTGGTCGTCCTTCATATCCTTCTTGGTGGCCGGCTCCGTCGGGTATATGGGGGGGTGGTCGGTGGAGAACCTCTTTCCCCTGGTCGGCTTCATGGGCCCTTTCAGCACCTTCTCAGCGTCCTCCCGGAACGGCCCCCTCTTGAAGGCCGAGACCAGGGCCTTCAGGTCCAAGCTGGGCGGATAGACGGTGTTCTCGGTCCGAGGATAGCTTATGAACCCGCTGGTGTAGAGCCACTCGGCGATCCTCATGGCGTTGGATGCGGAGAAGCCGATGTTGCTTGCGGCGCTGATGAAGGCGGTGGTGTCGAAGGGGGCCGGGGGGCGATCGGTCCTCGTCTTCTCCTTTATCGAGACCACCTCGGCGACCTCGCCCAGCTCCTCAAATATCGATCTCGCCAGGTCGCCTTCCCATATCCTCCCCTTCTCGTGCTTGACCCGCAGCTCCTTCTCCAGGTCTGCATAGATCTCCCAGTAAGGCTGGGGCTTGAAGGCCTCGATCTCCTTCTCCCGATCGACGATCAGGGTCAGGGTGGGCGACTGGACCCTTCCCACCGAGAGGAAGCCCTTCCCCAGCCTTCCGGCGGTGATGGAGATGAACCGGGTGAGGGCCGCCCCCCAGATCAGGTCCACCACCTGCCTCGCCTCCCCGGAGGAGGCGAGGTCGTAGTCCACCTCGCCGGGGGAGTCGAAGGCGTCCATGATCTCGCCTTTGGTTATGGCGCTGAACCTGACCCGGTCGGATTTGACCCGGGCGTTCGCCTCTTCGACTATCCGGAGCGCCTCTACCCCGATCAGCTCCCCTTCCCGGTCGTAGTCGGTGGCGATGGTGATCTGATCGGCCTCCTCTCCGAGGTCGCGGAGGGCGGATACTATCTTCTCTTGGGTGGGCTTGGTCACCACCTCGGCCTGGATCAGGTCCCTGTAGCCGACCTTCTGCCAGTTGTTGTACCCGGGGGGGTAATCCACGCCGACTATATGGCCGGAGAGGCCCATGACCACCTTGTCGTCAAAATGGAAGGTCTCGATCCCGTGGACCCTTTTGACCTTGGGCTTGGAGGCGGCGAGAATTTGGGCGATCCGCTTGGCCACATTGTGCTTTTCCGCAATGATGAGATGCATCCGATCTCCGCCAGTTCTGGAGATGATATAAGTATTTATCGCAGCCTGCCATATTCACCTTTAAGGCTCCTCGGAGAGGGTGCGGGCGGCAGGCGTCTTCCACCCAGCGTTTCTGCTTTTCCCTCCCCCCGGCTCTCACCTCTCCCCCGCGGGGGTCTTCAACCGTCAGTTTACAGATGATACG